>NZ_JBHXKE010000052.1:32885-42269 GCF_042722765.1 Kitasatospora sp. NPDC058406 | reverse complement strand
ACCCGCTCGGGTGCCGGCGGAGTCGTCTGCGCGGGCGCGGCCCCCGCGGCCCCGGCCGCGGGGCCGACCGTGAGGCCGGCCGCACCGGCGGGCGGCGGCCGGGCGGACCGCGACCGTCCGGATGGCGGAGCCCGTGCCACGGGAATACCCCCCGCCCGCTCCCCCGTGCGCCTGCTGTGCGCCCGTGAATCTGTGGAAGGCTACCCGGGCCCCTGTCACTTCCCTTGCCGAGAAGGCGAGTTGAGGAGCCAGCATGCCGCACGGACACGGCCCGCACGACGACCACCAGGACGGACACAGCGACCCCTCCCTCTACCGCACGCCCGCCGAGGCGATCGCCGCGCCGCCGGAGAAGCTCGCGTACGTCGCCGGGTTCGACCGGTCGGCGCAGCAGCCGGACGCGCTGATCACCGTCGACGCCGACCCGGAGTCGCCGAGCTACGGGCGGGTCCTCAACTTCACCGCCATGCCGGGGGTCGGTGACGAGCTGCACCACTTCGGGTGGAACGCCTGCTCCAGCGCGCTCGCGCACGCCTGCCACGACAACCCGGAGCGGCGGTACCTGCTGCTGCCCGGGCTGCGGTCGTCGAAGCTGCACGTGCTGGACACCCGACCGGATCCGGTGCGGCCACGGCTGGTGAAGACCGTCGAGGCGGAGGAGCTCGCGAAGAGAGCGGGCTACTCACGGCCGCACACGCTGCACTGCGGACCGGACGGCGTGTTCCTCTCCTGCCTCGGTGCGGCGGAGGGCGCGGACGGGCCCGGCGGGGTGGCGCTGCTCGACCACACCACCTTCGAGGTGCTGCGCCCCTGGGAAACCGAGCGCGGACCGCAGAACTTCGCCTACGACGTGTGGTGGCACCTCGGGACCAACGTGGGTGTCACCAGCGAGTGGGGCACCCCGTGGATGGTCGAGGACGGCGTCGTCCCGGAGCTGCTGCTGGGTCGCAAGTACGGGCACGCGCTGCACTTCTGGGAGCTCGACTCGGGCCGGCACCTTCAGCGGATCGACCTCGGCGACCAGTACCAGATGGTGCTGGAGCTGCGCCCGGCGCACGATCCGCAGGCGGAGTGGGGGTTCGCCGGGGTGGTCACCAACGTGGAGGACCTCTCCGCGTCGGTCTGGCTCTGGTACCGGCAGGGCGAGGCGTTCACGGCGCGGAAGGTGATCGAGATACCCGCCGAGGAGGCCAAGGCCGAGGACCTGCCGCCGGCCCTCCAGCCGTTCGGCGCGGTGCCGCCGCTGATCACGGACATCAACCTGTCGGTCGACGACCGCTGGCTGTACGTCTCGGCCTGGGGCACCGGCGAGCTGTTCCAGTACGACGTGTCGGACCCGTTCCACCCGCGGCTCACGGCCTCGGTGCGGCTCGGCGGGGTCGCGGCCCGCACGCCGCACCCGGCCCAGCCCGGCCGACCGCTGAGCGGGGCGCCGCAGATGGTCGAGATCAGCCGGGACGGTCGGCGGCTCTACGTCACCAACTCGCTGTACGGGGCGTGGGACGACCAGTTCTACCCCGACGGGATCGAGCCGTGGATCGTCAAGCTGGACGCCGACCCGGAGGCGGGCGGGCTGACCGTGGACCGGCGCTTCTTCCCGCACGGCGAGGAGTTCCGCGGGCTGCGCGTGCACCAGACCCACCTGGCGGGCGGGGACGCCTCCTCGGACTCGTACTGCTACCGGTAGTCCCGGGCGGTCGCGGTCCCCGTCGCGGTCGCGGTCGGGGTTGCGGTCCCGGTCGCGGTCCCCGAGCAGGGGTGTCGCGGCCGTTGGCGGGCCCTCCGGCGGCGGTGCCGAAGGGCCCGCCGCCGGTCGCCCTGGCCGTCGGCGGCGGTCAGACCCGGCCGAGCACCGGGTCGTGGTGGATCCGGCTCGCCGGTAGGCCGTCGGCGGCCAACCTGGTCCGGACCTCGGTTACCAGGCCGGCCGGGCCACTGACGCAGACCAGGTGCTCGGACCAGTCGCCGGCCCGGCCGACCGCCTCGGCGAGCCGGCGGCCCGGGCCGGCACCCGGTCGCCCGCCGGCCGCGTCGTCGGCCACCGGCACCAGTTCCAACCAGGGCTTACGGCCGCCGAGTTCGGCGAGCGACGGCCAGTCGTAGAGATCGGCCCGGGCCCGGGCGCCGACGAAGAGGTGGACCCGGCGACCGCGCGGGCGGTGCTCGACCAGCTGCTCGACGATCGCCTTCATCGGGGCGAGTCCGGTGCCGCCGGCCACCAGCAGCAGGTCCCGGCTGTCGTCGTCCGGCATCAGCGTGCCGCGCGGCGGCCCGAGCCGAAGCCGGTCGCCGACGGCCGTGTGCTCCACCAGCGCCTCGCTGACGCCGCCCGGGCCGGTGCGGCGCACGTGGAACTCCAACTCGTTGTCGGCGCGCGGCGCACAGCCCATCGAGTACTGCCGCCAGGTGTGCGGCAGCCGCGGGTGCTCCACCGTCCCGTACTGGCCGGCCCGGTACGGGTAGGGCTCGCCGGTGCGGACCCGCAGCACGGCGAGGTCGGGTCGGCGGCGCTCGTGGCCGACCACCACCGCGTGCCAGTACGGAGGTTCGGTGAGCGCCGACTCGGCGCCGGCCACCATCGCCTCGACCGCGAACCGCAGCATCCGCACCCAGGCGTTCTCCAGTCCGGCGCTCCACCGGGATCCGGCCCGGTGCCGGATCGCCTCGCAGAGGGCCTCCTCGAAGGCCTGGTAGTGAACCGGCCGGACCCCGAGCTTCCGGTGGTCGCGGCCGAGTTGGGCGAGCGTGGCGGACAGCTGGGCGGGCCGGTGCAGGTTCTCGACCAGGTAGTCGAACATCCGCTCCAGGTGGGCCTGCTGGAACTCCATCGAGTCCGGGAAGAGCGCCCGGAGGTACGGGCGGCGGCGGAACATGCACGCGTAGAGGTGGTCGATCAGGTCGGCGAACGGGGCGACCAGGCCGAGGGCGCCCATGATCAGCCGCTGGTCGGCGGCGGCGTCGAAGTCCCCGGCGTCGAGGGCCCCGCCCGCACCGGCGTCGAGGGCACCGGGGCCGAGGCCGCCGGGGCGCGAGCCGGGACGGGCGTCGGGGAAGGAGTCCAGCGGGGACGACGCCGGCGTGAGGATCTGCCGGCGAAGGCGCATGGCATGGTGCCGCGCGATCAGGCGGTCGTACTCGGTGGTGGTGCTGCTGATCTCCATGACCGGCAGCCTAACTACCCATCAGTTACATGACAGGACAGGCCCGTTCATGCCGTCGACCGGCAACGGACCCGCCCCGACCGGGTTTCGGGCAGGCGGCGGCCCGGGGGTGGCTCCCGGTCCAGTAGACGGCAGGACGCGTCACCGGGAAAGGGCCGGTGGTCCCGGCCCTCCCGGGACCACCGGACCAACGACCCCGCCACAAAGAGGACTCCCGACCCATCGCCGCCATGGCCACGGCCGCGCGGCTACCGGGGTGCCGCCATGACGGCACGCTTCCGGGAGGACCGGCCGTCCCGACGGGCCCCGGCCGCCGGCAACGTTCGGACGCGGGGGCGGCGACGCCCGCCACGCCGGGCGGGCGCTGCCGGCAGGGCCGCCGGACTCCCCGGGGAGCTACACCGGCGGGGTCGGGGGCCGTCCCGCGTCCCCGTGCACCGGCGAGGCGTCCGGCGGCGGCGCACCGTCCGGCCGGACGGCCGGCGAGGACGGCCGTGCCGGCCCGGTCGCGGTCCAGCTGGCCAGCAGCCGGAGCGACTCGGCCGACGGCGAGCCCGGGTCGGCGTGATAGGCGACGAGCACCTGGTCCGCCTCCTCCGCCGGGCGCAGCGTCTCGTAGCGCAGCGTGAGCCGGCCCACCACCGGGTGGTGCAGTTCCTTGGTGCCGTGGCCCTTGTCCCGGATGTCGTGCGCGGCCCAGAGACGACGGAACTCGCCGCTCTTGAGGGAGAGTTCGCCGATCAGCGAGGTCAGTCTCGGGTCGTCCGGGTCGCGGCCCGCGTCCAGCCGGAGAATGCCGACCACGTCGGCGGCCTTGGTCTCCCAGTCCAGGTAGAGCTCGCGGGCGGCCGGATCGAGGAAGACCTGCCAGGCCATGTTCCGGTGCTCCGGCGGGAGCGCCGCGAAGTCCCCCGCCAGCGCGTTGCCGAGCGGGTTCCACGCGATCACGTCGAGGCGCCGCCCGAGCACGTAGGCCGGGACGCTCTCCATCGCGTCCAGCAGCTGCTGGAACTCGGGGCGGATCTGCTGCGGGCGGGTGGAACGGCCGCGACCGGGGCGGCGGCGCGCGGGCTTGGTGATGCGGCGCAGGTGCTCGCGCTCGGCGGAGGAGAGCCGCAGGGCGCGGGCGATCGCGTCCAGGACGGCGGCCGAGACGTTCTCCCCGTGGCCCTGCTCCAGCCGGACGTAGTACGCCGTGCTCACGCCCGCCAGCTGGGCCAGCTCCTCCCGGCGCAGCCCGGGGACCCGTCGCCGGCCGCCGTAGTCGGGCAGGCCGACGTCGGACGGCTGGAGCCGGGCACGCCGGGACCGGAGGAATTCGCTGAGTTCGGTGCGCTGGTCCACGTCTGCAGTATGCGTGCGACCGGGCTCCCGGCGAGTGCTGGAGGGTGATACTGCCGGTGGTAGGAAGGCCGTGCCTACGTTAGGCACTGGTCTGTCTACCCCGGGCCGCCGGACCGAGCCTTGAGGCATGACGAACACCACGGTCACGGACACCATCCACACGAACGCCGAGGCCGGCGACGTCGAGGCCGCACGCACCGAGGCGGGCGGCAGCACCGTCGCCGCGTACGCCGCCCCGGCCCCGAAGGCCCCCCTGGAGCGGACCACCGTCCCCCGCCGGGCGCTCGGTGCCCACGACATCCTGATCGACATCGCCTACGCCGGTATCTGCCACTCGGACATCCACCAGGTCGCCGAGGACTGGGGTCCGGGGATCTTCCCCATGGTCCCCGGCCACGAGATCGCCGGCGTGGTCGGCGAGGTGGGCCCGGAGGTCACCCGCTGGGCGGTCGGCGACCGGGTCGGGGTCGGCTGCTTCGTCGACTCCTGCCGGGAGTGCGACAGCTGCCGGGCCGGACTCCAGCAGTACTGCACCGGTGGGAGCGGCGCGGTCTTCACCTACAACGCGGTCGGCCGGGACGGCGCGCCCACCTACGGCGGCTACGCCAGGCAGCTGGTGGTCGACGAGAACTACGCGCTGCGCATCCCCGGGGCGCTGCCGCTGGACGTCGCCGCGCCGCTGCTCTGCGCGGGCATCACCCTGTACTCCCCGTTGACGCGCTGGGGCGCCGGTCCCGGCCGCAAGGTCGCGATCGTCGGTCTGGGCGGCCTCGGCCACCTGGGGGTGAAGATCGCCCGTGCCAAGGGGGCGGAGGTCACCGTGCTGAGCCAGTCGCTGCGCAAGCGCGAGGACGGGCTGAAGCTGGGCGCCCACGACTACCGGGCCACCTCCGACCCGGCCACCTTCACCGAGCTGGCCGGCACCTTCGACCTGATCGTCAACACCGTCTCGGCCGACCTCGATCTGAGCGGCTACCTCGGGCTGCTGCGGACCGACGGCACCCTGGTCCAGGTCGGGGCGCCGGAGAAGCCGGTCTCGATCAACGCGCACGCGCTGCTCGTCGGACGCAGGTCGCTGGCCGGTTCGATGATCGGCGGCCTGCCGGAGACGCAGGAGATGCTCGACTTCTGCGCCGAGCACGGCATCGGCGCGGAGATCGAGCTGATCCGGGCGGAGCAGATCAACGAGGCGTACGACCGGGTGCTGGCGAGTGACGTGCGGTACCGCTTCGTGATCGACACCGCGACGATCTGACCTCCCCGGTCCCCCGTCACCGTCCCGCCCACCCCGCCGGAGCGCCCCGGTCCGACGGCGCGGTCCGACGCACGGACGCGCCGCGGTCGGCGCCCGGATCCCCGCCCCCGGTGCTCTCCCATCACCGGGGGCGGGGCGCAGGTACGGCGCCCGCCCGGCTCACGCCCCGGCCGGGCGGGCCGCCTTGCGGCGGCCGGAGCCCCGGCGCAGCAGGCGGCGGCGCGGGGGCTGGTCGGGCAGCCATCCGAAGGTCAGGCAGCTGCCGACCACGCCGAGCAGCATGCCGATCAGGAACCCGCCCAGGTTGGAGGTGAGCCAGCTGCCCAGCGACGCCAGGACGGCGACGATCGAGTAGAACAGCCGCTGGGCCGGGTTGAAGAGGATCAGCAGGCCGCAGAGCGTCATCACCGACGGGACGAGGTAGCCGGCCAGTCCCTGGAGCCCGATGTGCAGGACGACGGGCAGCGGGGCCCGGAGGGTGAAGAGGATCTCCGCGCCGCCCAGGAGGACCAGCAGCCCGCCCCAGAAGGGCCGTCGGCCCCGCCAGCCCCGCCGACCGGGGCGGGCTCCGGTCCGGGCGGGGCGTTCCTCGACGGCCTGCCCGGCGGTCGGCCGGCCGTCCTGGTCGCTGCTCGGCCGGCCGTCCTGCCCGGCGGAGGCGTTCCCGGGTGCGGGTCCTGCGGCGGGTTCGGGCTCGGCCACCGTCAGCAGCCCTCCGAGCTGAAGGTCAGCCGGAGGTTGGGCAGTTTGAAGGCCCCGGCCGTGGTGGCGTAGTTGTGCTGCCGCAGGTTGCGGATCTTCACGGTGTCGGCCTGCTGCCCGAAGACGCCCGGCAGGCCCTTGACGCCGGCCTTGGTGTAGGTGCTCGCGTCGCCGCCGATCTCGATGTTCTTGAACTCCGCGTCGCCCGAGAGCAGGTCGGAGTCGGTCGTGAGGTCGGTGGCGGTGACGGGCGTCCCGGCGTCCCCGGCCTTGATCAGCAGGTTGATGCCGCCCAGGTCCACGCTCTGGCAGAGCCTGGTGAGCGAGGCCTCCTTGATCGCGGAGACGGCGACCAGCACCTGCCCGCCGGTGTCCCCCTCGTTGGGACTGTTCTCGATCATGTGGTCCAGGCTGCCGAACTGCTCGAAGCCGACGCCGTCCAGGCTGTCGGCCGTGACGGTGAACGGCATGCCGGAGATGGCGAACTGGGCGGCGAGCACGCCCTGCGCGGTCAGGGTCATCAGCAGGGCGCCGGCGGCGACGGCGGGAACGGCCATCAGCGCGGTGCGCTTCAGCCGGACCCGTCCTCTGAACCCGGTGGGCGCCTCGGCGGTCTCGGTGGTCTCGGTGGTGCGGGCTGCGTCATCGGACGTGGCCATGTGTGCTCCCTCGAACGGTGGACGGGCAGGCACAGGCACGTTGTCCTGGCGCGGACAGCGTTCTGCGGACCGGCCGGGTGGACCGCCTCTCGGCAGCGGGGCGGGCCGTCGGATCCGCAGTGGGTAACTGGGAAGCTACTGCCCGGTATTCAAGGGGTCAATACAGGTGCGCGAAGGATCATCGACCGCTCGGGCCCGGTCCGGGGCACCCCCGACCGGGCCCGACCCGTTCGGGGACAACGGCTCCGGCGCACCGGGCTCCGGCGGCGCCGGAACCGCCGCAAGGCGCCGCGCCGCCTCCTCCGGACCGAGGAACGGCGCCAGACAGAACAGGCTCAACGTCGGCAGCAGGCTCGGCAGTTCCTCCGTCCGCCCGGCGTCGATGCAGCGCTGGAGCATGCTGTACACGCCGCCGACGACCGCGTCGACCATCGCCTCCGCCGCCACCCCGTCGGGAAGTTGCGGCACCTCGGCGAAGAAGGCCCGGAACCGGGTGAGGAGTTGGTCCCGCTCGCGGCGCCCGGCCGGCCCCACGGCGTCCAGTTCGATCACCGCCATGGTGGCGAAGGCCGGCACCCCGGCCAGCAGTTCGAGCATCGCCCGGAGCGCCTCGCGGATCCCGGTGCACCAGTCCGGCGCCACCGCGAAGGCCGCCGCCATCCGGCGGATCACGACCCCCGTCCCGTGCCGGTGAGCGGCCAGGAAGGCGTCCTCCTTGCCGGTGAACAGCTCGTAGAAGACCGGTCTGGTCACCCCCGCCGCGCGGCAGATGTCGCTCACCGTGGCTCGCTGGTAGCCGTGTTGCGCCACCGTGTGCACCAACCCGTCGAGCAGCCGCTCCCGCTGGGTGGCGGCGACCACGTCGGGCGGCAGCCGGCTCGGACCGCGTTTGATCGATCGGGCCGGGTCCCGGCCGGTGCGCGCGCCGGGCAGGAGTACGTCCGCACGACGAGTAGCTGACTCCGGTTTCATCGCCAACTCCTGTGTTTTGTCTTGACATTGACGCGACGTCCGGTTTACAACACTGACGGGTTTCCAATCTGCGGCCAGGCCGCCGGAGACCCGCACGCGTTCCGACTGTCCAGTATGGCGAACGCATGCCCGGCGGTGGCAGCCGCCGACGTGCACCCGGCGTGCCCACGCACCACCCGTACCCTTCGCGCGCCATCCGCACCACCCGCACCCTCCTCGCCGTACTGCCGCCGTACCCGACGTACGTCGACGTACCGCCCGGCTCCCCGCCGTACCACGGCGCCGTGCCGCCAGGTACCTCGACCTGCCTCGCCGTACGGGCGGGCCCGTGGCGCCGGGCCCGCCGAGTCACCGTCCGCGGTGCCCCACCACCCGCACCACCCCGTCGCGGTCGCTCATCGGCCGGCCACCGCCGCACGCCACCCCCACGCGACCTCACGGGCTCCCCCCACCCGACTCCGCCAGGAGAGAGGCACACCCTCATGCGCATCCGCCGAACCCTCGGTACCGCCGCCCTCGCCGCCGCCGCGGTGCTGGCCGCCGGCACCGTCACCCCCGCCCAGGCCGCCGGCCCCGCCGTGCTCACCCACACCGCCCCCGGCGGTCCGAACGTCGCCGTCGGCGACGTCCTCACCGCCAACCTGGTGGCCGGCAGCTACGCCACCTTCTACTCCAGCGCGACCGGGACGAGCGGCATCAAGTGCGCCACCTCGTCGTTCTCCGCGACCGTGACCAGCAACCCGGCCGCCCCGGGCGTGGCCACCGAGCAGCTCAACAGCCACACCTTCGGCTCCTGCACCGCCAACGTGATCGGCGTGACCAGCGTGCAGAGCATCACGGTCAACAACCTGCCGTACACCAACTCGGTCAGCGACGCGGCCGGCAACCCGGTCAGCCTCAGCCCGACCGCGGCCGGGCCGCTGCAGACCACGGTCGTGCTGAAGACCGTCCTCGGCACCATCACCTGCGTCTACCGCGCACCGGGCAGCATCGCCGGCACCACCAGCAACGTCGGCCAGACCATCGGCTTCAGCTCCCAGGCGTTCCCGAAGGTCTCCGGCCCGAGCACCTGTTTCGCGACCGGGTACTTCAGCGCGACCTACGGGCCGGTGACCGACAGCTCGGTGCCCGGCAACCCGCACATCTACATCAACTGATCGCCCCCGGCAGGGCCCTCGGCACCTGCGCGCGGCGTGGGGGGAGTCCCGTCGCCGCACGGCGTTGGGGAAGCGGAAGACAAATTTACCACCGGTAGGGGGGTGGGGGCAGGGACCGTGTGCGACCCGGGGTG
>NZ_JBHXKE010000052.1:0-32875 GCF_042722765.1 Kitasatospora sp. NPDC058406 | reverse complement strand
GGGCGGTGTCCAGACTGCCGGCGGCCCGCAAACCCCACCTAAACATAAACGTCTTCCCCCCGGGCCGGCCCCCCGGCCCGGGGGGGGGGGGGGCGCGCCCCCGGGCCCCCCCACGCCGTTCGGCACGCGACAGCGAAGTGACCCACCGGTAGGGTGCTGGCGACAGGCACCGTGAGCGACCGGGAGTGGAGCACGCATGGGCGGCGAGGGCACGGGGTTCTTCGAGTCGGTGGCCGACACCGCCGCACGGCTGGCCGAGGCGGGCTACCTGGCCTCGACCGGGGTCGCCACCACCGTCTTCCTCGCCGACCAGCTCGGCAAGCCCCTCCTGGTGGAGGGCCCGGCCGGGGTCGGCAAGACCGAGCTCGCCAAGGCCGTCGCCGCGATCGGCCGCGCCCGGCTGGTCCGGCTCCAGTGCTACGAGGGCATCGACGAGGCCCGCGCGCTCTACGAGTGGAACCACGCCAAACAGCTGCTCCGGATCACCGCCGGGCGGGACGAGGGCTGGGACGGGGCCCGCACCGACATCTTCGGCGAGGAGTTCCTGCTCACCCGCCCCCTGCTCACCGCCATCCGCGGCGACGAGCCGACCGTGCTGCTGATCGACGAGATGGACAAGGCCGACGTCGAGGTGGAGGCGCTGCTGCTCGAAGTGCTCAGCGACTTCCAGGTCACCGTCCCGGAACTGGGCACCATCACCGCGACCCGACGACCGTTCGTCCTGCTCACCTCCAACGCCACCCGGGAGCTCTCCGAGGCCCTGCGCCGCCGCTGCCTCTTCCTCCACCTCGACTACCCGGAGGCCGAGTTGGAGCGCCGCATCGTCCGGCTGAAGGTGCCCGGACTGGACGCGGCGCTGGCCGACTCGCTGGTCCGGGTGGTCGGCGCACTGCGGACCATGGAACTGCGCAAGGCGCCGTCCGTGGCGGAGACCGTCGACTGGGCCCGCACCCTGCTCGCGCTCGGCGCCGACACCCTTGACGAGGCACTCGTCCGATCCACCCTCGGCGTGATCCTCAAACACCAGGACGATGTGGTGAAGGCCGCACAGAAGCTCACCCTGGCATGAGCCCCCCGCCGGACCGCGCCGACGACGCCACCGCCACCCCCGGCGCCGGCACCACGCCGGCCGCCGACCTCGCCGCCCGGCTGACCGGCTTCGTCCGGTCGCTGCGCGGCCACGGCCTGCGGATCGGCCCGGCCGAGACGGTGGACGCGGCAGCCGTGCTCGACGTCCTCGGCCTCGCCGAACGCGAGCAGGTCCGGGCCGGCCTGGCCGCCGCCCTGCTGCGGTCCGACGGGCAACGGCCGGTCTTCGACGCCGCCTTCGACCTGTTCTTCCCGCTCGGCGTCGGCGCCCCGGAGGCCGTACGCCGGAACGCGGCCCAGGACACCGAAGGCGCGCCGCACGCCCCGGACGCCCCCGGCCCGAACCCCTCCGCCCCGAACCCCTCCGCCGAGGACGCCGCGCTCCGCGAGGACCTCCGGGCCCGGCTGGCCGCCGCACTCGCCGCCGACGACCGGGCCGCCCAGGCCCGCCTCGCGGGCGAGGTGGTGGCCGCGTTCGGCCGGTACGGCACCGGCGGCGGATCCGCAACGCCCGGCACCAGCGGCTGGTCCGCCTACCAGGCGCTCGGCCGGCTCGCGCCCGAAACCCTGCTGGCCCGCGTCCTCGCGGCGCTGCGAGCGGGCACCGTCCGCGACCCCGACGGCACCGGCCCGGACGGCGCGGACGTCGCCGACCACCTCCTCCCCGACGAGATCCGGCGCCGCATCCAGGGGTTCCGCGCCATGGTCGCCACCGAGGCACGCCGCCGGGCGGCCGAGCTCCGCGGCACCGAACAGGTCGCCGCGCGGGCCGTCGCGCCCACCGTCGACCGGATCGACTTCCTCGCCGCCGGCCGCGACCAGCTCGCCGAACTTCGGCGCACCGTCCACCCGTTGGCCCGGAAGCTGGCCACCAGGACGGCCGCGCGCCGACGCCGGGCGGCGCGCGGCCGGATCGACCTGCGCCGCACCCTGCGCCGCTCGCTCTCCACCGGCGGCGTCCCACTGCGCCCCGCGTACCGGCTGCGCCGGCCGGCCCGGCCGGAACTGGTGCTGCTCTGCGACGTCTCCGGCTCGGTCGCGGGCTTCGCCGACTTCACCATGCTGCTCGTCCAGGCGATGCGCGACCAGTTCAGCAAGGTCCGGGTGTTCGCCTTCGTCAACCGCACCGCCGAGGTGACCGGGCTGCTCACCCGGGGCGGCGCCGACCCCGCCGCACTGGCCCGCCGGATCCTCACCGAGGCCCGGGTGACGGGCTACCACGGCAACAGCGACTACGGCTCGGCGCTCGGCGAGTTCGCCGACGACCACCTGGACGCCGTCGGCCCGCGCACCAGCGTGCTGGTCCTCGGCGACGCCCGGAACAACCACCGCGATCCCAACGTGCCCGCGCTCCGCCTGGTTGCCGCCCGGGCCCGCCGCGTCTACTGGCTGAATCCCGAGCAGCGCTCCCTCTGGGGTACCGGCGACTCCGCCGCCCGCGTGTACGCCGAGGTGGTGGAGATGCACTCCTGCCCCAACTCCCGCCGCCTGGGCGACTTCATCGCCCACCTGCTACCGGTCTGACGAGCCCGCCGGTCCGACGAGCCGGTCCGACGGGCCGGTCCGCTCAGCCGTCCAGGTGCCGGAGGAAGTCGAGCAGGGCCGCCGTCACCTCCGCCGGCCGCTCCTGCTGCGTCCAGTGCCCGGCCCCCGGGAGCGTGACGTGCCGGTACAGCTTGGGCGCCATGGCGTCGAGCAGCCGGCGCAGCGCCTCCTCGGGGATCATCGCCGACACCATGTCCCGGTCGCCGACCACGTAGAGGGCCGGCACCTCGACCAGGCGGCCGACGAGGCCCGCGAGCAGCTCGTTGTTGCGGTCGATGTTGCGGTACCAGTTGAGGCCGCCGGTGAAGGCGCGCTCGCCGTGCTCGGCGTAGTCGGCGACGAAGGCCTCGATGTCGGACGCGGAGAGCCAGCCGGGCAGCGTCTCCGGATCCGGGAGGGTGTCGAGCAGGGTCCGTCCTTCGGGCACCGTCCAGGCCTGCGGCCGCTCGGAGCCGGGGCGGTCACCGGATCCGCCGACGAGCATGCGGCGGAAGGTGGAGTGCAGGTCCTCCGCCAGTTCGGCGTCGGCGACGCCGGGGCGCTGGAAGTAGATCTGGTAGAAGCCGTCGCCGTACAGCTGTCGGGGCTGCGCCAGCGGCGGCAGCCCGAGCGTCGGCAGCGGCGGCACGCTCAGCCCCGCGACCGCGCGCACCAGGTCGGGGCGGAGGGTGGCGGTGGTCCAGGCGACGGGGGCGCCCCAGTCGTGGCCGACCAGGACGGCCCGCTCCTCGCCGAGGGCGCCGATCAGGGCGCCGACGTCGCCGACCAGGTGGAGCAGCGTGTAGGCGTCGACGGACTCGGGCTGCTCGCTGCGGGCGTAGCCGCGCTGGTCGACGGCGACCACGTGGTAGCCCGCCGCGGCGAGCGGGGCGAACTGGTGCCGCCAGGAGTACCAGCTCTCCGGGAACCCGTGCAGGAGCAGGACGAGCGGCCCCTCCCCCTGTTCCGCGACGTGCAGCCGGACTCCGTTCACCTCGACCTGACGGTGTGCGATGTGCCCGTACGCCTGCAAGGTCATGCGGCCCTCCCTGGTCGCGGCTCGCCACCGGATCGGACGGACGGCGCCCGACCGTTCGCCCTCACCCTGCCCAGCGCCCGCCCCCTGGAACCCCCTGCCCCGTCCCGCCCGCGGCGGGGGCCGGGTCAGCCCCACCTGCGGCCCGAACGAGGCAGTACACCCTGTTCCATGAGGTGCGATCGTCGACAGTGGTCGCCCACCGTGCCCGCCCGGCACGTGCGTCACCTCCCATGAGGAGTCGTCTGGACGGTGGCGCCACGGGCCGGGCCCGGTCACCCGGGTCGGGGAGTGAGCGGGACGGCGGCGGTCGGGGTCAGTTGTTGCCCCCGCCTCCGCCGTTGTTGCCCCCGCCTCCGCCACCGTTGACCGGGGGCGCGGGGAACAGGTTGAGGAGGCCGCCCAGAATGTTGGGGCTGTAGACGTTCGTATTGCCGCAGATGTTCGCCACGCCGGCGTCTCCGCCGACGGCGCAGCCGGCGACGGGCTTCCGGTCGACGTGGCCGCCGTACCCGTGGTGGGCGCCCGAGCCTGCGACGGCCGTGCTCGCACCCGCGAGCACCAGGCCGCCGGCAGCGGCGGCGACGACGATCTTCTTGATCATATGTACTCCTCATCCGATGAGATCCTCGCCCGATCGTGCGCGGCGGGGCGCGCCGCCCTCCTCAGGCGGGGCCGTCGGCCCGGATGTCCACGAACGAGTTTCACTCCCGTCGCCCAACCGGGGACCGGAGGGTCCGCGTCAGTCGTCGCGCCCCCCGCGGTCGAGGAGGGCCACCACCCCGGCGAGGGCCGCGCCCAGGACGATCATCACCAGGTAGCCCACCGTCTCGTACCCGGTGGGGATCAGGTAGCGGAGGAAGCCGAAGACGTGCAGGCCCCAGAGGTGGTCCGAGACGAGACCGCTGATGCCTCCGACCACGAGGACGAAGCTCACGAATCCGAGCAGGTTCTTCATTCCCCGGACGCTAGAGCGCCGGGTCGTCACCCGAATCCGACTTTCGGAGCGGGCGACCGCCACCAAAGTCGCGCCCGCGGAAGGCCGGCGCGGCGAGCAGCGGCACGGCGAGGAGGGCCGGGGCCGCGGCGAGGGCGAAGCAGAGGGGCAGCGGCAGCTGTCCGACCAGCAGGCCGACGGTCGCGGCACCGCCGGCCGAACCGGCGTTGAGCGCGGTGTTCACCCAGGCCCCGGCCCGGGTCCGGGCGTCGGGTGCGACCGCCTCGTCCGCCACCAGGTAGGCGGTGGTGACGGCGGGTGAGACGAAGAGTCCGGCGAGCGCGACACCGGCGCCGAGCAGGAGGAGGTTCGGTGCGAGCCCCGCGACGGCCAGCGACAGTCCCAGGCCGGCGGTCAACAGCGGCAACCGGGCCGCGTTGGACATCGGCCGGTCGAGCGCGCCGAGGGCGAGACCTCCGACGGCACTGCTCGCCGAGAGAGCCGCCAGCACCCAGCCGACCGCCCCCGGACGGCCCTGCTGCTCGGCCGAGACGACCACCATCAGGTCGAGCGCGCCGAGCGCGAGACCGGTCACGGCTGCCGCGAGCACCGCGCGGCGCAGCTCTCCCCCGCCGCCGAGCCGCCCGCCCCGGGGCCCACCGGCGGTGGCCTGCCCGGCGGCCGGCGGTACGGCCGGAGCGGTCCCGGCGGGAGCGGTCCCGGTCGCGGTGACCTCGGGCGGAACCACCGCAGGCGCGTCGGCCGAGGGCGCGTCGGCCGAGGGTGCTCGGGCAGCGGCCGGAGCCGCGACCAGCAGCAGCGTCCCGGAGAGGACCAGGGCCGCGCCCACCGCCACGGCACCGGCCGGGCCGACGATCGGGAGCAGCACGCCGACCAGCAACGGCCCGGTGACGAAGAGCAGTTCCTCGGCCACCCCGTCCAGGCTGTAGGCGCGGCGGAGCAGTGCCGGGTCGGGCAGCAGTCGGCGCCAGAGCGTCCGCATGACCGGTCCGAGCGGCGGCGTGCAGGCCCCGGCGGCGACCACCAGGATCCCGACGGCCGGCGGCTCGACCCCCGGCCTCGCGGTGGCGCCGGCCACGGCCAGGAGCAGTGCGGCGTACAGGCCGGCCATCGGCGGCAGGGCGCGCCGGGGTCCGTACCGGTCGACCAGGGCGGCCCTGGCCGGCGAGAGGAGCACGCTGGCCAGCGCGAACAGGGCCATGGCCACGCCGGCCGCCGAGTACGAACCGGTGGCGTCGCGGACGGCGAGCAGCAGCGCCAGCGGGACCGTCCCGTAGGAGAGGCGTCCGAGCAGGGCGGCGGCGAAGGTGCGGCGGGCGTGCGGTGCGCCGAGCACGGCGCGGTAGGAGGGACGGCGGGAGGCGCCGTCGGACGGGGTGCGCGCGGGCGCGGGGGAAGGCGTGGACACGGGATCGTTCCTCGGGAGAACCGGGCGGGGCGTGACGGCCCTCGGCCCGGGTGCGTACGGGGACACCGGAGCGCCGCGCCGGTCGAACGGGCGCGGTCGTGGCGGGTCGGTCACGCACGAGGAGCGAACATGGTTCCGAACCGTACCAGCACCGCCCGGGCTTGCGTCCCGCGCACCCCGCGGGCCCACGGGCGGGCGCCCCGGCCGCACCGCCACGGGTCCACGGACGGCATCGGGCGGCGCCCGGCGGCTCCGGGGACGGGCCCGGACGGAGCAGCGGGCAGGGCGGGGCGGCGGGCGCCCGGGTACGTTCGCGGTGTGCAGCAGAGGTCACTCCACGTCAGCAGACGTGCCCGCGCCGGTAGGCCGGCGGCGGGCGCCGTCGCCGCGCTCGTCCTCGCCGCCGGGTCGTCGGCCGGCTCGGCCGCCGCCTTCGCGGCGTCCTCGACGGCGAAGCCCACGACGACGCCCACGGCAGCGGCGCGCACCGCCGCGGCCCGTACGACGGCAGCTGCCACGGCGACACCCACGCGGGCGTCCGCCCGGCCCGCCGCACCGACGGCGCCCACCACGCCGGCGCGCACCGCCGCCACCGCGCCCACCGCCACCGCCACCGCCACCGCCCGAGCGTCCGGAGCCGCGTCCGGGACCGCCCTCCCCGGCGCCGGTGCCGCGCAGGACGCCGCCGCCGTGGTCGGCGGCGAGCGGCTCGGCCGCCCGGCCGTCCAGGTGGCCCTCCGCGCCGGTGCGCCCGACCTCCCCGCCGCGCTGACCGGGCGGTCGTGGCTGATCGCCGACGCGGCCACCGGCGAGGTGCTCGCGGCCCGCAACGCGCACCTGCCGCTGCCGCCCGCCAGCACGCTCAAGATGCTCTTCGCCAACACCGTGCTGCCCCGGTTCGACCGCGCCCTGGAGCACCGGGTGACGCCGGCCGAGCTGGCGGAGCTGGGTGCGGGCAGCAGCCTGGTCGGGATCAAGGAGAACCTGCCGTACCGGGTCGAGGACCTCTGGCGGGGGGTCTTCCTCGCCTCCGGCAACGACGCCGTCCACGTGCTCGCCCACATGAACGGCGGGATCGCGAGGACCGTCGCACAGATGCAGGGCCGGGCCGACGCCCTCCAGGCCCGCGACACCCGGGTCGTCTCGCCGGACGGCTACGACCAGGACGGCCAGGTCTCCTCGGCGTACGACCTCACGCTCTTCGCGCGGGCCGGACTGCGCAACCCGGACTTCCGCGCGTACTGCTCGACCCGCACCGCCCGCTTCCCGGGCGGGGTCGACAAGGCGACCGGCCTGCGCTCCTCGTTCGACATCGCCAACACCGACCGCCTGCTCGGCAGGTACCCGGGCCTGATCGGGGTGAAGAACGGCTACACCACCAACGCCGGGGCCACCTTCACCGGCGCCGCAGAACGCGGCGGGCGGACCCTGCTCGTGACGGTCATGCACCCGGAGCAGCAGACCAAGGTGTACGACGAGGCGGCGGCGCTGCTGGACTGGGGGTTCGCGGCGGCGGGCAAGGTCGAGCCGGTCGGGCACCTGGTCGAGGAGGCGGGAGCCTCCGCCCCGGCCGCGGCCTCGGAGGCCGCCGAGGCGCCGGCCTCGGGTGTACTGCCGCACGCGATCCGGCAGGCCGACCACGTGCTGGGGCCGGCCGGCTGGACGGCGGTCACCCTGTGCGGGGCGCTGGCGCTCTGGGCGGCGGCCCGGGTCCGGACCCGACGGCGTCTGCACCCGAGGACCGCCGCGAGCACCGCCCTGCCGGGCCCGGTTCCTGGCTCCGCGCCGACCGCCGCCCCGACGGTGTTCTCCCAGTACCCCGAATACGCCCGGTGGAGCGCGTTCCCCTTCCCGGTCGCACCGCCCACCGGGCCCGACGCCCCCGCCGCTCCGCACCCGCCCGCCCTCCCGGCGTTCCCTCCGGGCACCCCCGCCCGGCCCGACGCCGCTCCCCGGTTCCGTCCCGCCGCCGTGCCGGGGCGCGCGGCCTGTGCGGGTGCCACGGCCGTGGGTGCCAGGGCCACGGGCGCGACGGCGGTCGGCGGACGCGGACGCCGCCGGCTCGCCCGCCGGGCCCGGGGGCTGGCCGTGTCGGCCCGGACCCGGCTCACCACGGGCCGGACCGGGCGGCGGGTCTGACCCCCGGGCACCGAGGCGCCGGCCGAGGCGGGGCTCCTCCTCGCGACATCCCGGACCGGCGGGGCACCGCGTGCGCGGTGTCCCCTCCGGCGCGCGAGAGCTCCCTGGTCGGCGCCCTAGAATTCCCGCCATGAGCGCCCCCACCCCGCCCTCCGGCCCGAACGACCCTCAGGACCCTCAGGACCCTCAGGACCCGGCCGAGCGTCAGAAGCAGCGGCTCGAACGCCTGGTCCACCTCGCCTCCGGCAGCTACCTGCTGGTCACCACGTACAAGAAGGACGGCACCACCGTGCCGACCCCCGTCTGGGTGGTGCGGGACGGGGAGGCACTCGGCGTCTGGACCGTCGCGGACTCCTGGAAGGTCAAGCGGATCCGGAACCGCGCCGACGTCCTGGTCGGCCCCTGCGACCTGCGGGGCAACCCGACCGGCGAGTCGTACCCGGCCACCGCCGAGATCCTCGACCCCGGGCGCACCGCCGCCTACCGGACGCTGCTGCGGCAGAAGTACGGCCTGCTCGGCGTGGTCACCCTCCTCGGCAGTCAGTTGCGGCGCGGCAACCGCGGCACCGTCGGCATCCGGCTCACGCTCGCCGACTGACACCGACGGGAGCGACGCCCGCCCCCGCCACCGGTGGCCCGGTCACCGGGTCACCGCCAGGCAGTACGCCGGATCGGTGTCCAGCAGCCTGCGGTGGGTGCCCTCGGCCGTGACGACCCCGCCGTCCAGGACGAGGACCCGGTCCGCGGCGTCCAGCAGCGCCGGACTGCTGGTGATCACGACGGTGGTACGGCCCCGCCGCAGCGTCGCGATGTTGCGTGCGACGAGCTGCTCGGTGACGGCGTCCACGGCGGTCGTCGGGTCACGCAGGACGAGCACCTCGGTGTCGGCGGCCAGGGCCCGGGCCAGGGACAGCCGCTGGCGCTGCCCCCCGGAGAGGTTCGAGCCGCGGTCACGGACCTCGTAGTCGAGCCCCTGCCGGTGCAGGGCCACCACGTCGGTCAGCATGGACGCCTCGACCGCCTCGGGCACCGTCCGGCTCGTCCCCGACGGGTCGATGTTCGAGCGGAGCGTGCCGGCGAAGATCTCCGCGTCGTGGGGGTTGACCAGGATCCGCTCACGGACCGACTCGACCGACAGCTCCGCGAGCTCCCGGCCGCCGACCCGCACCACTCCCTCGTAGGAGTCCGGCGGGACGGCCACGGCGAAGACGGACGCGAGGTCGGCCGCCGCCCGCGGCTGGTAGGCCGCGATCGCCGTGAACTCTCCGGCCGGGACGTGGAACTTCACGCCCTGCAGGGAGCCGTACCGGACGCAGTCGACCTCCAGGTCCCCGCCCGGGGCCGGCTGCTCCGACCCCGGGGCCGCCACCGGCGGGGCGGACAGCACCAGGGCCATCCGCTCGGCCGACGCACGCGCCGTCATCACGTACTTCGGCATGTCCGAGAACAGCCGGAGCGGCTCCATGATGAACTGCGCCAGGCCCACGGCCATGACGAGCGCCCCGATGCCGATCTGCCCGTCGAGGGCCAGCCATCCGGCCGTCAGGGTCACCGAGGCCGCGAGGGTCGCGTTCAGCGCCAGCGCGGCGCCCGCGTAGGCGCCGTTCACCCGGGCGACGGTGACCGCCTGCTCCTTCGCCTCCGTGCTGACCCTCCGGTAGGAGCGGAACGCCGCGTGGTTGCCGCCGAAACCGTGCAGCGGGCGCAGGCCCGTGATCAGGTCGGCGACCTTCGCACCCGCGCGTGCCACCCGCGCCTGCTGTTCCTTGGTGCTGCTGCCGATCCGCCGGGACATCACGCTGAGGACCGAGAGGATGGCGACGGTCCCGACCATGACCAGCAGGCCGAGCCGCAGGCTCGCCGTGCCCAGGGCCACCGCCGCGACCAGCACCGCGACCATGGAGCTGATCAGCATCGGCACCACCTCGACGATGTCGGCGGTCTGGTCGGCGTCCTCGGTGGCGATGGTGAGCACCTCGCCGGACTTGAGGCCGGTGTCCCGGGCCACCGGCTGGAGGCCGCAGGCCGCGACCCGCACCCTCCAGCGGTGGGCCTCGGTCGTGTTGGCCTTCTGCAGGACGCGCATGCCGAAGCGCCACGACAGGGACACCGTCGTCGTGATCACGGCCAGGGCCGCGACCGCCAGGGCGAGTGATCCGGGGCTGCGTTCGCGCATCGTGTGCTCGACGATCAGACCGAGCGCGATGGGGAAGGCGGTCTCGCCGGCCTGGTAGAGGCTCATGAGGAGGGTGCCCCGGGCCATGGCACCGGCGTTGCGGCGGATCGCGGTCCGGAGTATGTCGGATCCCGGGCGGCGGGATCGCTGGACGTCAGGAGTTGTCATCGATGCGGGGCAATCGCTTCCGGGGTTCGCAGGGTGAACAGATCACGGATCGTGATCAGGGGGCCGAACTCCCGGCGCAGGAGTCCGACCGGACGTACGGCCGGCGTGGAGTGTCTCCCGAGGGGCGGGAGGTCGCCCACCGCGCTCGCCCCGGGGAACTCAGGCCGGACCGACCTGACGTGGAATCGCCCGGCTCTCGCCCCTCCAGGCCCGCCAGAGCTGCGCGTAGCGGCCGCCCAGGGCCACCAGCTCCCCGTGCGTGCCCTGCTCCACGACGCGTCCCGCGTCCAGCACGGCGATCCGGTCGGCCGCCATCGCCTGGGTCAGCCGGTGGGCCACGAACAGCGTGGTCCGGCCGGCGCAGGCGGCCCGAACGGCCCGCTCCAGTTCGGCGGCGCCCTCACTGCCGGCCTCCGCGGTCGACTCGTCGAGCACCACCACCGGCGCCCGTCCCAGCACCAGGCGGGCCAGGGCGACATGGGCGACCGCGGTGCCGTCCAGCCGTTCACCGCCCTCGCCCACCGCCGTGTACAGCCCGTCGGGCAGCGCCTCGACCCACTCCTCGGCGCCCACGGTGCGCAGCGCGTCCATCAGTTCGGCGTCGGTCGACTCCGGCGCGGCGAGCCGCAGGTCGTCGGCGAGCGGGCCGGAGAACACGTGCGTCTCCTGGGTCAGGACGCTCACCAGCGCCCTCGCCCCGACCTCGTCCAGGTCGGCGAGGTCGATCGGTCCGACGCGGACCGACCCGGTCTGCGGAGTCTCGATGCCCGCGACGAGGGCGGCCAGGGTCGTCTTGCCGGCGCCCGTGGCGCCCACCAGGGCCAGTGAGCCACCGGCCGGGACCGTCAGGGTGACGTCCCGCAGGACCGGTTCCTCGGCGCCCGGGTACGCGAACGTCAGCCCCTCCACCGTCACCGGGTACGGGGTGCCGTCCTGCGGCGCGGGGGCCGAGTCGCCCACCAGCCGCTCCGCCGCGGACTCCGTCAGCACGCCGACGAGCCGGGTCAGGCTCGCGCCCGACTTCTGCGCCTCGTCGAAGGTGAACATGATGGCGCCCAGCGGCGTGAAGAGGCGGTGGAACACCAGGGGGGCCGCGGACACGTCGCCGAGGCTGGCGGATCCGGTCTCCAGCAGGACGTAGCCCACCACGAGGATCAGGACGAGGCCGATGAACTCCGCGCGGTTCTCCCTGCCGACGAACCGGCCGAAGAAGCGGAACACCTCGACGCCGTGGTCCCGCACCCGCTGCGAGTCGTCGGCGACCTTCTCCCGGAACCTCTCCTCCAGGCGGTAGGCCCGGACGGTGTCGATGCCGTTCAGACCGCTGATCAGCGCCTGCGCGCGGTCGGCCTGGGCGGCACGCTGCTTGCGGTAGAGCGGGGCGGACCGGGGGAGGTACCAGCGCAGCGCCAACCCGTACGCGGGCAGCGCGCAGGCTCCCGCGAGGCCGAGCCGCCAGTCGAGCCCGAACATGCCGATCGTGGCGACGGCCACCAGCACGCCCGCGGAGAACACCGTGGGGACGGCCGAACGGATGCCCCTGGACAGGACGGCGACGTCGTCGCCGACCCGGGAGAGGACGTCGCCGCGGCCCACCTGCTCGACCCGGGCGATCGGCATGCCCAGCACGGCCCGGACGGCGCCCTCCCGCAGATGCGCGAGCAGGTCGGCGCCGAGCCTCCCGATCAGGTACGTCGACGCCGCGGTGGCCGCCGCGCCGAGCAGCGCGGCGGCCACCATCAGCGCGCCGATCGGGAGCAGGGACGAGCCCGGCTCGCCCCGGACCACGCCGTCGACCACGCGGCCGAGCAGGAGGACCGGGAGCATCTGGAGCGCCGCCCCGGCCACCGTGCTGACCGCGGTGGCGGCCGTCAGCCACGGAGTGTCGCGGCAGTGGGCGGCGACCCATCGGGCTGCCTCACGGCCGCCCGTGGTGCGCAGGGTGGCCGGAGCGGCCGGTGTTCCCGTGGTGCTCACACCCAGGTCCTCTCTGTCGGATCCCGCCGGCCGCGCCACCCGCTGTTCCGACGTGATCCGGAGGAGCGAACCCGGGGCCTGTCCGACGATCCCTAGCCGACCGACTTGGCGAGCTCGTCGATGGCGAACGGCAGGGAGAGCAGGGTCGCCTGCGACATCGCCGCGCCGACCGCCGGTCCCTCACTGTCCAGCAGGTACGACACCTTGCCGGCCTTGGACACCTTCAGGTTGGTGAAGAGGTCGAACTTCTTCAGCGCGTCGGTGTCGACCTTGTCGTTGATGACGAAGACGCGGTCGACGTCGACGAGGTCCATGCGCTCCGGGGAGAGCTGCGTGGAGAACCCGGACCCCGCGATCCTGTCGATCTCGGTCTGGCCCTTGAAGCCCATCCCGGCGAGGAGCTGACCCCGTACGTCGGTGGTGGTGAAGGGCGTGACCGAGTCCTTGTACCAGGAGAGCGCGACGGCGGTCTGGGTGGCGAACTCCGGGTGGGCCGTCTTGACCGCGGCGAGCTTGTCCTGGATGCCCTGGACCATCTGCTTACCCTCGTCGGCCTTGC
Source organism: Kitasatospora sp. NPDC058406 (assembly GCF_042722765.1). Classification (NCBI taxonomy): domain Bacteria; kingdom Bacillati; phylum Actinomycetota; class Actinomycetes; order Kitasatosporales; family Streptomycetaceae; genus Kitasatospora; species Kitasatospora sp. NPDC058406. The sequence goes on along the minus strand of NZ_JBHXKE010000052.1, from coordinate 19,841 downwards.
CGAGCGCCTTGGCGATGTGGAGCGCGTTGTCCTGCCACGGAGCGCTGAACGGCTCCTTCTCGGCCTTCGTACGGCCGACCGTCGGGGCGATCTTGGAGAGCTTGTCGTAGGCGGCCTGGTCGATCTCGGAGTAGACCGCGACGATCAGGTCGGGCCGCAGGGCGGCGATCTTCTCGAAGTTGGGGCCGGCGTCGCCGTTGTTCAGGACCACCTCGGGACGCGCGTCGCCCCACTTGTCCTTGACCCAGGGCCACTGCGTGTTGATGTCGGGGCTCTGCCCAACCGGGTTCGGGTACTGGTCGACCATGCCGACCGGCTTGACGCCGAACGCGAGGATCGTCTGGTCGTCGGTGTAGCCGACGGACACGACGCGCTTGGGCGCCTTGTCGACCTTCGTGGACCCGAAGGCGTGCTCGACGGTGACGGGGAACGCGCCGGTGGCGGCCGGGGCGTTGGCGCTGTCGTTCGCGCTCTTGTCCCCCGCGTCGGAACCACAGCCAGCGAGGAGACCCACGCCGAGGGCCGCGACGGACACGCCCGCCGCCAGCCGCCGCCAGGCGTTCGTTCGTGTCGTTCGGTCGAGGAGCATCCGGATTCCCTTGCTGTCGTGCTGTCCGACACCCCGCATGACGGCAGGTGAGCCTTGGTTTGGGGTGATGAGGTGAGCCTAGCCTAAGTTGAAGCTCCGGCTTCCCGCCCGCCCCGTCCCCGGACATGGGTCCGGCCTATCGGCACGACGAGCGGCCGGTCACCCACCGGGTCGTCGATCACCTCGGCCCGCAGGCCGAACGCCTCGTGCAGCAGCTCCGGGGTCACCACGTCGCGCGGGTGACCCTGCGCCAGGACCGAACCCGCCTTCATCACGATCAGGTTGTCGCTGTACCGGGCGGCCAGGTTGAGGTCGTGCAGCACCATGACCACGGTGCACCCCGACTCGTGCAGGTCGTCCACCAGGTCAAGCACGTCGACCGCGTGCGCGAGGTCCAGGTAGGTGGTGGGCTCGTCGAGCAGCAGCAGATCGGTGCCCTGGGCCAGCGTCATGGAGATCCAGACCCGCTGCCGCTGGCCCCCGGACAGCGCGTCGACGGGGCGGTCGGCCAGGTCGGACACCCCGGTCATGGCCAGCGCGCGCTCCACCACCGAGGCGTCGTCGGAGGACCACTGCCGCAGCCAGCTCTGGTGCGGGTGCCGGCCCCTGGCGACGAGGTCCGCCACGGTCAGGCCCTCCGGCGCGACGGGCGACTGCGGCAGCAGGCCGAGCTTCTTCGCCACGTCCCTGGTCCTGAGCCTGACGATGTCCTCACCGTCCAGCACCACCGACCCCCGGGTCGGCCTGAGCAGCCGTGACAGGGTCCGCAGCAGGGTGGACTTCCCGCACCCGTTGGGGCCGATGATCGTGGTCACCACCCCCGGCGGGATCGTGACGTCCAGGGCGTCGATGACGGTCCGGTCGCCGTACCCGACCGTGACGCCCCTGGCCGCCAGCCGCGGGACGCCGTCCGACCCGGCGGCGGAACCGGTCCGGGACCTGATCCCGGATTTGATCCCGGACCTGATCCCGGACTCGGTCCCGGGCTCGGTCCCGGTGTGCTCAGCGACCACGGGGCCCCCTCTATTTAGGCTTGCCTAACCTTTCTATCACCTAGCGGCGGTTCGCCCGCACCAGGAGGTGGACGAGGAAGGGACCACCGATGGCGGCGGTGACCACGCCGACCGGCAGGGTGATCGGCAGCGCCGTCCGGGCGACCAGGTCCGAGCCGATCAGCAGCAGCGCTCCGACCGTGCCGGAGGCCACCACCGGCGGTGTCGGGCACCTCGTCAGACGCATCGCCACCTGCGGCGCCACCAGGGCGACGAACGGCACCGGCCCCGCCGCGCTCACCGCGAAGCCGGCCAGGAGCACCGCGCAGAGCAGCAGCACCGCCCGCACCAGCGCGTACCGCACCCCCAGGCCGGCCGCCACGTCGTCACCGAAGTGCAGCGGTTTGAACTGGAAGGCGACGCCGGTCACGACGGCCAGGACGGCCAGCGTGCCCCAGAGCGCCACCCACACCTCGTCCCAGGAACGGTTGTCCAGCGAGCCGACCAGCCACGCCTGGGCCCGGGCCACGTCCCTGATGTCGGCGGTGGCCAGCAGCCAGGTCGTGACCGCCTCCATCACGGCGCTCACCGAGATGCCGATGAGGATGAGCCGGAAACCGTCGACCCCCCGTCGCCACGCCAGGAAGTACACCAGCAGGCCGGTGCCGAGACCGCCCACCAGCGCCGCCCCGGAGAGGCCGACGGCGCTGACGACCGCGGCGGCCGACCCGCCCGACACCGTCACCAGGAACACCGTGACGGCGCTCGCCCCTCCGGTGATCCCCAGGATGTCCGGACTCGCCAGCGGGTTGCGGGCGATGGACTGCGTGAGCGCCCCGGACACCCCCAGCGCGAACCCCACGACGAGACCGGCCAGGGCCCGCGGCATGCGCAGGTCCATGATCACGAACTCGTCGACCCGCTCGCCGCCGCCGAAAAGCGTGGCCACCACCTGCGGCAGCCCGATGGGGAAGTCCCCCACCGCGATGGACAGGCAGAAACCCAGGAAGGTCGCCGCCGTCAGCAGCAGCGTGACCAGCACGATCCTGGGCCGCCACACGAAGGACAGGCCGCCGAACCGCACGCCCGGCGCCGCCACCCGCTTCTCCAAGGTCACGTTCATGCGCTCTTGAACTTCCCTCGCCAGACCAGACCCGCGAAGAACGGGGCACCGAGGAGGGCGACGAGGACGCCGGCCTCCAGCTCGCCCGGCCGGACCACCACGCGCCCCACGATGTCGCAGACCAGCAGGACCACCGCGCCGAGCAGGCCCGCGTACGGCACCAGCCAGCGGTAGTCCGGCCCCGCCAGGTACCGGGCCACGTGCGCCACCATGAGCCCGAGGAACGTGACAGGACCGCACGCCGCCGTCGCCGCGCCCGCCATGAGCGTGATCGCGACGATGCCGACGGTCCGGATCAGCGCGATGTTCACCCCCAGGCCCCGCGCCACGTCGTCCCCCAGGTTGAGCAGGTTGACCGAGGGCAGGGTGACCAGGGCCAGCACCAGCCCGACCACGACGAAGGCGGTCACCGGCCAGATCACCCGGAACGGCACACCGGCCACCGAGCCGGCGTTCCAGAACCGCAGGGCGTTCAGCGCCGCCTTGTCCGACAGGGCGATCGCCGTCGTCATCGCCGCGAGGAACACCGCGACCCCCTGGCCCGCCAGAGCCAGGGTCAGCGGATTGCCGGCGCCCCGCCCGATGCTCGACAGCCCGAACACGACGACACCCGCGAGCGCGGCCCCCAGGAAGGCGAACCACACGTACTGGAACGGGTCGGTGAACCCGAACAGGGAGATCGCCGCCACCACGGCGAACGAGGCACCGGTGTTCACCCCCAGCAGGCCGGTGTCCGCGATGGGGTTGCGGGTGAACCCCTGGATCAGTGCCCCGCCGACGCCCAGCGCGACGCCCGCCACGATCGCGAGCACCGTCCGGGGCACCCGCACGGTCTGCACGATGAGCCTGATCTCCGTACTCCTCTGGTCGGGGTCCGGCCCCGCGAACAGCCCGTGCCACACCTCGGCGGGAGTCAACGCCCGCGCACCGACGGCGACCGAGAGCACCGCAACGGCGACGAGGACCGCTCCCACCACGCCCAGACCGAGGATTCGCCGCCGCCGAAGCCCTGCCACCTTGGAAAGTGCGGGGCGTTCCGCTGAAATCGCGCCCATGGCGAGGTAGGTCTTCCCGGCACCGTCGCCGGGCCGCCCGGCGACCTCGTGCTCGCCGTCGGGCAGGCCGCCGGAGCGACGGCGTGTGCCAGGGGGCACGGACGTTCCTTTCTCTCACGTACTGCGTGCACGTCGGCCGACCCGCCTGCGGGTCGGCCGGGACGGCCGCCTGCCGGGCGTCCTGTCGAGGCCGGAGGCGCGAGGGAGTCCAGGCGCACCGACGACCGACGACCGAGGACCGGCGGAACTTAGGTAACGCTCACCTTATCCAGTAGTGCTGTCGACCGAACAAGAGGGGGCGAAGCCCTCCTTCCCCGCCCAATTCCGCCCGGTGGGGGTACCGCCCGACCGGAACTGTTCTCCCCTCGTACGTCCGGCCGTTCACCACAGCGCGCGGTACGGCACGGGTGACGCTGCTAAGGCTTGTCCGACAGACACGCCCCTGAACGCACAGCGCCGACCATCACCCGCTCGCTCGTCAGGAGGACGCCCGTGAGGCGAACCGATCGAGTCCGGCTCCGCACACCTGCGGTGGCATCCGCCGCCGCCGTCGTGGGAGCGCTCCTCGCGCTGCCGGCCGGCACCGCGCAGGCGGTGTCCGCGGACATCGTGATCAGCCAGGTGTACGGCGGTGGCGGCAACTCCGGCGCCCAGTACGCCAACGACTACGTCGAGCTCTACAACCGGGGCACCGTGCCGGTCCCGGTCACCGGCTGGACCGTCCAGTACGCCTCGGCGGGCGGCTCCTCCTGGGCGAGGACCACGCTGTCGGGCACCATCGCCCCCGGCAGGTACTACCTCGTCCAGCAGGCGGCGGGGGCCGGCTCCGGAGCCGCCCTGCCGACGCCGGACGCGACCGGCACGCTCGCCCTGAGCGCCACCACCGGCAAGGTCGCGCTGGTCACCAACGGCACCGCGCTCACCTGCGCCACGGGCTGCGCCACCCAGCCGGGCGTGAAGGACTTCGTCGGCTACGGGTCGACGGCCAGTTCCGCCGAGGGCTCACCGACCGGCAACCTCGCCAACACCACGGCCGCGCTGCGGGCCGGCGGCGGGGCCACCGACACCGACAGCAACGCGGCCGACTTCGCCGTCACCGCGCCCGCCCCCCGCAACTCCTCCTCCGGCGGCGGCACCGGCGGCACCCGGATACGTGACGTCCAGGGCGCCGCCCGCACCTCGCCGAAGGCCGGACAGACCGTCACGGCCGTCCCCGGCGTCGTCACCGCCACCGGCCCGAGCGGCTTCTGGTTCCAGGACCCGCAGCCCGACGCCGACCCGGCCACCGGCGAGGCCGTCTACGTCTACACGGCCGGCGCACCGGGCGTCGCCGTCGGCGACTCGGTGACGGTCGGCGGCACGGTGAGCGAGTTCCGTCCGGGCGGCACCGGCGGCACCACCAACCTCACCGTCACCGAACTGACCGCACCGAGCGTCACCGTCCTCACCCACAACGCGCCGCTTCCCGCACCCGCCCTGGTCGGGGCCGGCGGCCGGGTGCCGCCGGCCGCCGTGATCTCCGGCGTGACCAGCGGCAACGTCGAGACCGCGGCCGGCTTCCAGCCGTCCACCGACGGCCTCGACTTCTGGGAGTCCCTGGAGGGCATGCGGGTCAGGATCGACGACGCGGCCGTGGTCGGCCCGACCAGCTCGTTCGGCGAGATCCCGGTCGTCCCGCAGGGCTCCACCACCCGCACCACCCGCGGCGGCATCCTCCTCCGGGCCGGCGACGGCAACCCCGAACGGATCGTCCTCGACGACGTGCTCGCCCCCGTACCGACCGCCAAGGTCGGCGACACGCTCACCGGCGCCACCGTCGGCGTCGTCGACTACTCCTTCGGCAACTTCAAGCTGCTCCCCACCACGACCCCGACGGTCACCTCCGGCGGACTCACCGCGGAGACCACGGCCGCGCCGGCCGCCGGCGAACTGGCCACGGCGACGTTCAACGTCGAGAACCTCTCCCCGAACGACCCCCAGAGCAAGTTCGACGGCCTGGCCGCCGCCGTGGTCACCAACCTCCGCGCGCCCGACCTGGTCGCGCTGGAGGAGATCCAGGACAACAACGGCGCCACCGACAACGGCACCGTCGCCGCCGACCAGACCCTCGCCCGGCTGACCGCCGCCATCACCGCGGCCGGCGGCCCGTCCTACTCCTACCGGCAGATCAACCCGGTGGACGGCCAGGACGGCGGCCAGCCCGGCGGCAACATCCGCCAGGTCTTCCTCTACCGCACGGACCGGGGTCTGACCTTCACCGACCGCCCGGGCGCCGGCTCCAGCACCGCCAACTCGGTCGTCAACAGCGGCGGCACCCCGGCACTCGCCTACTCCCCCGGCCGGATCGACCCGGGCAACTCCGCGTTCGGCGCCAGCCGCAAGCCGCTGGCCGGCGAGTTCCGCTGGAACGGCCGCCCGGTCTTCGTGATCGCCAACCACTTCAACTCCAAGGGCGGCGACCAGCCCCTCTTCGGCCGCTACCAGCAGCCGGCCCGCCCCTCCGAGACCCAGCGGCACGCCCAGGCCGGCGTGGTGAAGACCTTCACCGACCAGCTCCTCGCCGTCGACCCGAACGCCTCGGTGATCGTCCTCGGCGACATCAACGACTTCGAGTTCTCCCAGACCGCCGACCTCCTCACCGCGGGCGGCTCCCTGGTCGACCTCCCCCGCACCCTCCCCCTCGCCGAGCGCTACACCTACGTCTACGAGGGCAACTCCCAGGTGCTCGACCACATCCTGATCTCCCCCGCCCTCGCGGCCAGGCCCTACAGCTACGACATCGTCCACCTCAACAGCGAGTTCCCCACCCAGCTCAGCGACCACGACCCCCAGGTCGTCCGCATCCCCCTCCCCTGACACCCCGAACCCCGCTGCCCCGGCCCCGCCCCCGGCGCCGGGGCAGCGCCGTGCGGAGACGGGCTTCGTTCCCGGTCCGGGACGCCGGAGGGATGATCCGGGTCAATCAGGGGTGTACGGGAACTGATCGGGGTGGGGGGACGACTGGTGGGGGGTGAGTGGGATGTCGCCGGGTGCCCGGCCGTTGAGTGTGCTGGTGGGGTTCGCCCTGATGCTGGTGGTGGTGTTCGTGGTGGCCTTCGCGGTAGGGCGCGGAGCCGGGCCCGTGACGCCCGGGCTGACGCCCGGCGGGGGCGGCGGGGGTAAACCCGGGATGGGGCATGACATGGGGGCGGGCCGATGAAGGCCGTGGTGGAGAGCCCCGGGAGCGGGGAGACCGGCCCGCCGCCGGTCAGCACCGATCTGGTGGTCGGCGGGATGACCTGCGCGGCCTGTGTCAGCCGGGTGGAGAAGCGGCTCGCCCGGATCGAGGGCGTGACCGCCGGGGTCAATCTGGCCACCGGGCGGGCGCGGGTGCTGCACCCGGCCGGGGTCGGCGTCGAGGAACTGGTGGCGGCGGTCGAACGGGCCGGCTACACCGCCGAGCAGGCCCCGGACGGGCTGTCGGCGGCGGGCCCGGACCAGGACGAGTCCTCGGACCGGTGGCGGCTGCTGGTGACGGCCCTGCTGGCCGTGCCGGTGGTGGTCCTGTCGATGGTTCCGTCGCTGCAGTTCGACGCCTGGCAGTGGGTCTGCTTCGCGCTGTCGGTGCCGGTGGTGAGCTGGGGTTCGGCCGGGTTCCACCGGCGGGCCTGGCAGGGACTGCGGCACGCGGCGGCGACCATGGACACCCTGGTGAGTCTCGGGGTGCTGGCGTCGTTCGGCTGGTCCGCGTACGCGCTGGTGTTCGGCGGGGCGGGCGAGATCGGCATGCGGATGCCGTTCTCGCTGACCGCGGACGGCGGCGGCGCCGCGCACGTCTACCTGGAGGCGGCCGTCGGGGTGCCGCTGTTCGTGCTCGCCGGGCGGCTGCTGGAGGGGCGGGTGCGGCGGCGCACTGGTTCGGCGCTGCGGGCCCTGGCGGAGCTGGGCGCCAAGGAGGTGTGCGTCCGCGACCCGGAGACCGGGGAGGAACAGCTGCTGCCGATCGAACAGCTGCTGCCCGGGCAGGAGTTCGTGGTCCGGCCGGGCGAGCGGGTGGCCACCGACGGTGTGGTGGTGGAGGGCAGCTCGGCCCTGGATCTGAGCCTGCTGACCGGCGAGTCGGTGCCGGTCGAGGTCGGTCCGGGCGACCAGGTGGCGGGTGCCACGGTGAACGTCGGCGGCGCCCTGGTGGTGCGGGCGACGGCGGTCGGTGCGGACACCCAACTCGCCCGGATCACCGCCCTGGTGGCGGACGCCCAGGCCGGGAAGGCCCGGGCGCAGCGGCTGGCGGACACGGTGGCCGGAGTGTTCGTGCCGTGCGTGCTGACGGTCGCGGTCTGCGTGCTGGGCTTCTGGCTGGGTGCCGGGGCCGACCCGCAGGCGGCGGTGACGGCGGCCGTCGCCGTCCTGGTGGTGGCCTGCCCGTGCGCGCTGGGCCTGGCCACGCCGACCGCGCTGCTGGCGGCGACCGGCCGGGGCGCCGAACTGGGCGTGCTGGTGCGCGGCCCGGAGGTGCTGGAGAGCCTGCGGCGGATCGACACCGTGGTGCTGGACAAGACGGGGACACTGACCACCGGCCGGATGGAGCTCGCGGCGGTGGCCGTGGCCCCGGACGCGGGGGTCGACGAGGACCAGGTGCTCCGGCTCGCAGGAGCCGTCGAGCACCGTTCGGAGCACCCGATCGGCCGGGCCGTCGTGGGGGCGGCCCGCGAGCGGTGTGGCTCCGAACCCCTCCCGGCGGTGGCCGAGTTCAGGGCCACTGCCGGGGTGGGGGTGGCCGGCACGGTGGAGGGGCGGCAGGTCCGGGTGGTCCGCCCGGACGACGCGGTCGGACCGCTGCCGGCCGGGCTGGTGACCGCGCTGGAGGAGGCTGCGGCGGCCGGCCGGACGCCGGTGGTCGTGGAGCTGGACGGGCGGGCGGTGGCCGTCCTCGCGGTCGGCGACACCCTGCGTTCGGGCAGCTGGCGCGCGCTGCACCGGCTGCGCCGGATGGGTCTGGAACCGGTCCTGCTGACCGGTGACGGGCCGGGCGCGGCGCACGCGGTGGCAACCGAACTGGGCATCGAGCGGGTGCACTTCTCGGCCTCGCCGGAGCGCAAGGCCGAGGTGGTGGCCGAGTTGAAGGCCGCCGGACGGACGACCGCGGTCGTCGGCGACGGCGTCAACGACGCGGTCGCGCTGGCCTCGGCGGACCTCGGGGTGGCCCTGGCCTCGGGGAGCGACGCGGCGATCGGCGCCGCCGGACTGACCCTGGTGCGCGGGGACATCGAGGCGGTGGTGGACGCCGTCCGGCTGGCCCGGCGCACGCTGGGCACGATCCGGGTCAACCTGCTGTGGGCGTTCGGCTACAACGTGGTGCTGATCCCGCTGGCGGCGGTCGGGCTGCTGAACCCGATGCTGGCGGCGGTGGCGATGTCGCTGAGTTCGCTGCTCGTCGTGGGGAACAGCCTGCGGCTGCGGACCTGGCGGCCCGGCCGGGGCGCCTCGGACGGACGAGGCGGCGGCGCCCCCGGCGGCGGGCGGCGGCCGGACCGGGCGCGACGCTCGGCGCGGGCGGGCGCAGGCACGGGTACGGGGGGCGCGCGGTGAGCGGCGGCGGTGCGATGGGCAGGGTACGGCCGGGAAGGATCTCCGCGCGGACGGGACGCGTCCCCGAGCGGCTGAAGGTGGTCGGCCCGCCGGTCGCGGCGGCGGTGGTCGCACTGGCGCTGCTCTCCGGGTGGACGGCGGTCGGCGGAGCCGGGCGGCCACAGCCGGTGGAGGCCGGTCCGGGCTGGCTGCTGTTGCCGACGACGGGCGGGGCGACGGCCACGGCCGCCTTCTTCACCGTCCGCAACCCCGGCGATATACCGGACGAACTCACCGGTGCCAGCTGGGAGTTCGGCGGAAAGGTGACGCTGAAACGCCATCTGCACCAGGGTGCCTCCGGCCGGTGGGAGCCGGTCACGGCCCTGCCCGTGCCGGAGCGCGGCGAGCTGGTGATGTCGCCGGAGGACGCCGACCTGATGATCACGAACCCGCCGGCGCTCACGGTCGGCCAGTGGGTGGAGTTCACGCTCACCTTCCGCCACAGCCCCGAGCTGCGGCTGAAGGCGGAGGTCGTCAAGCCGGGCGGACGCCGCAGCGGCTGAGGACGGCCGGCGGCGGCGACGGGCGGCAGGAGTGGGGGGCGACCACCGGCGGCCGACGCCGTCCGGTCGCGAAGCCCGGCGGAGAAGCCCGGTGGAGAAGCCCGGTGGTCGGGCCGCCCGCAGCGAGGGGAGGCGGCCCGGCCACCGACCTGAGCGGCCGGGCGGCCCCCGACCCGTCGCTCGGCGGGGTGGGCGGACGGCTCGCCGGGCCGGTCCCTGCGGGCCGCCGCAGGCTCCTCACCGGGGACCGCTCACCCCGTCGTCGGCGCCGCCGCCGGGCCGGGCCACGCGTCGAGGACCTCCTCCGGCGGCCGGCGCGGTGTGGCGACCCCGGGCGGGCCGTAGCCGATCCGCACCACCAGCTGGACGTGCCCGGGCCCCTCGGCCGGATCGCGCAGCCCCCAGCGGAGGTCGGGCCACTCGACGGGCTGGTGCCAGACCGTCAGCCGCACGCCGTGCACGGTGGCCAGCAGCCAGACCCGTTCCAACGCCTGACCGGCCCGCAGCCAGTCCGCCGGACCGTCCCCCGGCGTGGTGAGCGTGCACAGCTGCGGCAGCGCCTCGAACCGCTCGGACGGCTGCGGCGGTCCGTCACGGTACGGCGGCCGACCGGCGAAGTCACGCATCGGCACCCGGGCGTCGTGGTCCTGCGGACCCAGCGCGGCGTACGGGATCCCGTCGACGGCCCGGTCCGCGGAGCCCGGCGCGGGTTCCGGCCGGAGCCAGGAGCGGGTCTCGGCACGCCGGGCCGGGTCGTGGGCGATCCGGTCCTCGGCCTCGGCGGTGAGCGCCAGCACCTGCCGCACCCCGGCCTCCCCCAGCACGGCGAGTGCCACACCCTCCTCCCGGGCGGCGGCGATCAGCTCCGCGAGCACCGCCTCGGGCACGTCCCGGTTGGTGAACGGCCGTCGGCTGGAGCGGCGTTCGGTGATCGCCGGGTAGAGATCGCGGCCGAACGGCGGGGCGACGGAAGCGGATCCGGGAGCGGCGCGGAGCGCGAGGTCGAGAACGGCCGACAGACCGGGGTCGACCGGATCCGGGAGCAGCCGGACCGCCGGCTCGCGGCCCAGCCGGACGGCGGCCACCCTCAGGTTGAACAGGGCCGCGCCGACGGCGACGTGCAGTGCGGAGCCGACGGCGTCGGCGAGCGGGACGGCGCGGGCGAGGTCGGCGTGCACCTCGATCCCGCATCCGTCCGGGGTGGGGCGGAACCGCCACGGCTGGCTGTTGTGCAGCGAGGGGGCCGCGCCGCCGGCGACGGCCAGCAGCCGCAGGTCGTCCGGGGTGAGGGTGGACTCGGTCATGGTGATCCTCTCCTTGCCTCGTCGCCACGCCCCGGCGGAGCCACCGCGCGACCGGGACGGCACCGCGCGGGCGGGACGGCCGGGGCGGGGCGGTGGCGGGCGGGACGGCTGCTACTCCGAGCCTGCGCCCGTCCGGCGGCCGGACGGCAGGGTCCAACGGCCCGCGTCCGGAGGGCGAAGGGCGGCGCTGCGCCTACGGCCCGGGGCGGGGTGGATCAGCGGGGCCTCGGGGCGGGTCGTCGGGCGGCGGGGCGGCGGACACCCGCCGTGCCTCGACGGCCACCGGCCGCACTGCGCCGCACTGCGCCGCGCCCGCGTCCTCACCGTGTCAGTCGTGCGGGACCACCGCGACCGGCGCGTGGGCGTGGTGCAGCACCGCGTGCGCGACCCGTCCGAGCCGGGGGCCGAAGTCGTGCGGCCGGCGTCGGCGCCCGACCACCACCAGCCCGGCCCCGGCCGATTCCTCCACCAGCGTGCGGGCGGCGCCGAGCCTGGCCTGCTCGACGACCTCCGTGTCGGGGTGCCGGTCCCGGTGCGCCGAGAGAGCGGCGGCCAGCGCCTTCTCCTCCCCCGCCTGGAGCAGCGCCATCTCGGAACCGGACGGCAGGAAGCCGACCACCGCGAACGCCGGTGGGAGTTCCCAGCCGTGGACCGCCCGGAGCCGGGCGCCGCGCAGCGCGGCCTCCTGGAAGGCGAACGCCAGCACGGCGTCGCCGGGCGCACCGGCGTCCACGCCGACGACCACGTCGGGAACGGTCTCGGGGACCGCCTCGGGCCGTGTCTCCGAAGCGGCCTGCGCCCGGTCACGGTGCGGCTCCGCCGGACGGGCCGGACGTCCCGGGCGGACGACCACCACCGGCGCGGCCGACCGGGCGGCGACCGCCATGCTCACCGAGCCGACCAGCAATCCGGCGAAGCCTCCCAGGCCCCGCGAGCCGACGACGAGCAGACCCGCGTCCTCGGCGGCGGCCACCAGCCCGTCGACCGCGGCGTCGAGCACCACGTCGGTGTGGACGGCCACGCCGGGGTGACCCTCGCGGACCTCCTCCGCCGTCCCCGCGAGCATCCGCTGGGCGGCGACCGGCAGGTCGTCAGGGTCGGCGAACGCGGCCCGGCCGTCGGTGAGCCACGGCCAGACGTGCACCAGGCGCAGCGCGGCCCCGCGGCGCCGGGCCTCCTCGGCGGCCCAGTGGGCGGCTGCGGTGCTCTCGGGCGATCCGTCGACTCCGACCAGAACAGGGGGCGTCATGGGAGGTTCCTCTCCGCTCGTTGTCCCGCCGCGGGTGCGCACCGGGTTCGCTGCCGGTCCCGCCGCAGGTCCACTGCGTGCCGCTGGTGCCGTACGGTGGCCGCCCGGGCGCCGGGCGGCTTCCGGCCGGCTTCCGGGCGGTGCGGTCTGACGCACCGTCCGCCGGTTCCCACCCTGGTCGGGCGGCCGGGCGCCGGGCCAGGGGCCGCAGGGCCCGCGCCGCAGGGCCATAGGTCCCTGGGCAGGACCGAAGACGCGTCCATGACCACCCCGGGGTGCCGCACGGGCCGCCCTGGGCACTAACGTGAATCCGACGATCCGACCGGTCCGACGACCGGGGCGGAACCGGCCCGGGCAGGACAGAACGACGAGGAGGACGCCGGTGAACGGCGCGGAAGGTACGCGGACGGGCACCGGCGGACACGACGAAGCGCCCCCTGCGGCCTGCCCCCGGGCCACCCCGGCCCCCGGGAGCCGCGCCGAGCCCGCCACTCCCGCACCTCCCGGCGCCGTCGGCACTCCCGACATCCTCGACACTCCCGGCGATCCCGGCCTCGCCGCCACGGCTGTCACCGCCGCCACCCCGGCCGCCGACCGGCCGCACCCGCGTGGCGCGGGCGCACGGATCCCGCAGCTGCGCCTGGACGAGCTCCTGGAGGAACTCCAGTGGCGGATCGACGCGGCACGCGGCACCCGCGACCGGGTGCACAGCCTGCTGGAGGCGGTGCTCGCCGTCGGCCGCGAGCTGGACCTCTCGCAGGCCCTGCGCCGGATCGTCGAGGCCGCCGCCGACCTGGTCGACGCCCGGTACGCGGCGCTCGGCGTCATCGGCGCGGACGGGCACACGCTGTCCCAGTTCCTGACGGTCGGCCTCACCGAGGAGGAGATCGAGGCGATCGGCCCGCTGCCGGCCGGGCACGGCATCCTGGGCGAGCTGATCCGTGAGCCGCAGCCGCTGCGCTGCCCGGTGCTCTCGGACCACCCGGCCTCGGTCGGCTTCCCGCCCAACCATCCGCCGATGCACACCTTCCTCGGGGTTCCGGTGCGGGTGCGGGGCGAGGTGTTCGGCAACCTGTACCTCACGGACAAGCGCGGCGGCCTGGACTTCGACGCCGACGACGAGGCGGTCATCTCCACGCTCGCCGTCGCCGCCGGGGTGGCCATCGACAACGCCCGGCTGTACGAGGAGGCGCAGCGCCAGCAGCGCTGGCTGCGGGCGAGCGCCGAGATCACCCGGAGTCTCCTCTCCGGCGCCCCCCGGCTGGAGGTGGTCGAGCTGATCGCGCGCCGGGCCCGGGAGATCGCCGGCGCCGAGCTCGCCGACGTCTCGGTGGCGCTCGCCGGACCGGGCGAGCGTGCGGCCGAGCTGACCGTCGAGGTCGCCCTGGGCGGCCGTCCGGAGGCGCGGCTCGGGGTGACCGTGCCGGTGGACGGCACGCTCTCCGGCGCCGCGTACGCGTCCGGATCCCCCGTCACCAGCGACGAGCTGGAGCACGACGGGCGGTACCCGGCCGGACCGGCCGGACGGTTCACCGGGCTCGGACCGGCCGTCGCGGTGCCGCTGGGCACCGGCGAGGGGTTCGGACGGGGTGTGCTGCTGCTCGCGAGGGAGAGCGGCCGGCCACCGTTCACGGCCGAGGAGACCGGCCCGCTCCTGGGCTTCGCCGACCAGGCCGCGCTCGCCCTTGAGCTGGCCGAACGGCGGCGCGACGCCGAGCAGTTGACCCTGCTGGAGGACCGCGACCGGATCGCCCGCGACCTCCATGACCTGGCCATCCAGCGGCTCTTCGCCACCGGCATGACGCTGCAGAGCGCAGGCCGCCTGATCGAGAGCCCGAGCGCGGCCGACCGGGTCAGCCGGGCGGTCGCCGACCTGGACGAGACGATCAAGATCATCCGTTCCACGATCTTCGGTCTGCGCGCCCACAACGAGCCCGACCGGGGCCTGCGCGCCCGGGCCACCCGGGCCGTCGGCGAGGCCCAGGCCACCCTCGGCTTCGCCCCGCGGCTCAGCATGGAGGGCCTGCTCGACACCGATGTACCGCAGGAACTCGCCGAACACGTCATGGCCGTCCTCGGAGAGGCCCTCAGCAACGCCGCCCGGCACGCCCGGGCCGGCCGGGTCGAGGTCTCCCTGCGCGCCCTCGGCGGCGTGGTCGCGCTCACGGTCACCGACGACGGCGTCGGCGTACCGTCCGGGGGCCGGCGCAGTGGCCTGCGCAACCTCGCCGAACGTGCCGAGCGGGTCGGCGGCAGCTTCGAGCTGCGCCCGGCGGACGGCGGCGGGACCGTCCTGCGCTGGGAGGCCCCGCTGGGGCTGTAGCCCGCGCCCCGGGGGGAGCAGGGTCAGCGGGCCTGCGGACCCGCCGCGCTCAGGCCGGGCTCAGGCCCGGTCTCAGGGACGGTCCGCGGTCACAACAGGTCCGCGGTCAGGTGCCGGCCGACGACCAGTTCGGCACCGATCCGGATCTCGACCCGGGCCGCGCCCGGCCCCCTCGCCGGTCGGCGGACCTCCGCGCGGCCGAGGACGGTGACGCACCAACCGGTGCCGTCGGTGCCGTCCACCTCGTCGGCCTCGAAGGCGATCACCGCGCCGTCCACCGCCCGCGCCAGCTCGGATCCGGCCGCCGCCGACACCAGCACGCCGCCGCCCGCGTCCAACCGGAACCGCACCGGGAGGACCGCCGGCAGCGCACGGACCGTGTAGACGACCCGGCCCACGTCGGTGCCGCCCAGCAGTTCCAGTGC
The DNA here is from genome assembly GCF_042722765.1 of Kitasatospora sp. NPDC058406. Taxonomy (NCBI): domain Bacteria; kingdom Bacillati; phylum Actinomycetota; class Actinomycetes; order Kitasatosporales; family Streptomycetaceae; genus Kitasatospora; species Kitasatospora sp. NPDC058406. Next base: position 4,671 of record NZ_JBHXKE010000052.1, on the reverse strand, counting down.
CCGGGCCTCGTCGAGGTCCCGGGAACCGCCCGCCGGCGGCCCTGCGGACGCTTCGACCGGCACCACGGCCGGGGCTTCAGGATCGACGTTCATGCGAGCGATGGTCACTCGCCGGGCAGCGGCGGGGCGAGGGCCGATGGTCCCGTCGAGGGTCCCGTCCACCGCCCCCGGCCGGCGGGGCCGCGTCGAGAGGCGCCCGGACCGGGCGCGGCGGACGGTACGGGCGCGGCGAGGGGCGGCCCCGGACGGGCTTGCCGGACGGAGGGAGGGCCGCACCGCGGCAGCGCCGACACCCCCGGCTCCCACCGATGTCCGGGGGCCGGGGGCCTGGGGCCTGGGCTCAGGGCGCGGGTCAGCCGCGCAGGCCGCCGCCGAGGATGCGCGGGTGGTAGGTCGGCTGGGCGGCCGCGGCCTGGCGCAGCTCGGTGGCGATCAGGGCGGCCTGGACGCGCCGCTCCACGCCGAGCTTGGCCAGGAGGCGGGAGACGTGGTTCTTCACCGTCTTCTCCGCCAGGTAGAGCCGCTCCCCGATCTGCCGGTTGGTCAGGCCCTCGCCGATCAGCGCCAGCACCTCCTGCTCGCGGACGGTCAGCTCCGGTCCTCCGGTGGACGGCTGGGCCGGTTCGGCCTCGCTGCGGAGGCGGTTCAGCAGGCGGGTCGCCGCGCCGGGGTCGAGCATCGAACGCCCGGAGGCGACGGTCCGGACGGCGGCCACCAGGTCGGTCCCGCTGATCTGCTTCAGCACGTACCCGGCGGCGCCCGCCATCACGGCGTCGAGGAGCGCCTCCTCGTCGTCGAAGGAGGTCAGCATCAGGCACGCCAGGTCGGGCATCCGGGAGCGCAGTTCGCGGCAGACGGCCACACCGTCGCCGTCGCCGAGGCGGACGTCCAGCACGGCGACGTCGGGCCGCAGCGCCGGGACGCGGACGAGGGCCTGCTCGGCGGTGGCCGCCTCGCCGACCACCTCCAGGTCCGGTTCGCAGTCCAGCAGGTCGTGCACGCCGCGGCGCACCACCTCGTGGTCGTCCAGCAGGAACACCCTGACCGGTGCCGGCGTCTCGGTACCGGCCGTCTCGCTCGCCATCTCGCGGCTCCACCCTCTCCACGCCCGGCACACCACACGCCGGGTCCACCGCATCATGCCCCGGCGCCGCGCCCCCGGCCAGGGTCGAACGACCCCATCGGCCCGGGACGGTCCGTCGCCGGGATCGGTGCCGAGGACAGCGCCGGTCCCGGCCCGGGCGTGCCCCTACCCGGCCGCGATCGCGGTGAGCAGCCGCTCGGCGGCGCCGAAGGCTATCGCGCTGTCGAGCGGGTTGGAGTAGGTGCGTGACCAGGTGATCAGTCCATCCCGGACCCGGGCGAACATCACGATGTCGAAGGCGAACTTCCGTCCGGTGGCCAGGACGTGCCCCTGGAGGCGGTACTCGACGACGACGAGTTCGGGATCGGCGGTCTCGTGGATGCTCACGGGGTCCACGCTCTCGGACTTCTGCATCGTGGCGCCGTGCCGCAGGTGGGCCCGGAAGGCCTCCCGCCCCGGCTTCTGCTCGGGCACGCCCGGCATCAGGTAGGGCAGTTCGAAGGCGGCGTCCTCCGTGCACAGGTCCGCCGCCGCCTCGTCGGGACCGTCGGCCATGTAGTCGACGAAGCGCTGGAGGACCTCGCGCGGTGAGGCAGTGGTCATGGGACACCCCTTTCGACGCCACCGGGGCGGTTCCCCCGGTGTCGCGCCCGAAGATACGGGTCGACCTGACTGCTTTTCAAAGTCCCTGCTCAAAGGTCGACTTGGATCCTCCGCCCCACCCCTACCGGGCAGGTGAGCAACACGGTCGCCGTCGGCGGGGCGGAGCCCTCACGGCGGTGCCTCAGCGGCGGTGCCGACGGACGTCGCCGAGGCCGATGAGAAGGAAGGCGGCGGAGACGGCGCCGGCGCTTCCGGCCGCGGCGGCCAGGCGCGGAGCCAGGGGGCCGCCACCGGTCAGCAGGACGGAGGCGGCGCCGAGCGAGGCGACCGCCAGTCCCACCAGCAGCCAGCCGAGCAGCGTGCGGGCCGCCGGGCGCGGGGAGCGCGTGGCCCCGGAGTCCGGGTCCGGGTCCGGGTCCGGGTCGAGCAGGGCCCAGCGGAGGCGGTCCTCGCGCCGCTCGGACCGGCTCTGCAGGTGGGCGCGGACCCTCAGGAGGACGCCGGCGACCAGGCCGGCCAGCGTGATCCGGGCGGCGGGCTGCCAGTCCGGGACGGCCAGCAACAGGACGCCGCCCAGGGCAAGGCCGGCCCACCAGACCACGCAGGCGGCAGCGGCGGTGCGGGCCGAGCGGGGGCGGTCGTCGCCCGCCTGGAGGTCGGCGATGGCGGGCAGGTACCAGACGCAGCCGGACGCGGTGGTCGCGGCCGTGCCGATGGCGAGAACGGTGTGGGACATGGTTCCGTGCGCTCCTCAGCCGGTGGGGCTCGACGTGGATTCGGGAAGGCGTCGGACGAAGACGGGGAAGACGTGTGGACGGGTCCGGGACGGAGGGCCCGGGGCGACGGGCCCGGGAAGGAGGGCCGCTCCCGCCCGCCCGGGGGCAGCGACGCGGGCGGGAGCGGCGTTCAGGGGGCAGGCCGTCAGCGGCCCGCGCCGGGCCCGCCGGAGGACCCGGCACGGGACCCGCCGGGGGACGTCCCGGAGGACGCCCCGGAGGAACCGGCGGCGGAACTCCCGAGCGCGCGACCGCGTCGCGGTGCGGGGGCGTCGTACGCCGCCGGGGTGACGCCTGCCAGGTGCCTGGCGGGCTCGCCGTTGTGGTCCAGGAAGTCGCGGGCCGCGATCTCCGGGTGGTGCAGGTCGAAGGCCGGGGACTCGGACCGGATCCGGGGCAGGGTGACGAAGTTGTGCCGGGGCGGCGGGCAGGAGGTGGCCCACTCCAGCGAGCGGCCGTAGCCCCACGGGTCGTCGGCGGTCACCCGCTCGCCGTACTTGGCGGTCTTCCAGATGTTGTAGAGGAACGGCAGGATCGACAGGCCCAGCAGGAAGGAGCCGAGGGTGGACACCGTGTTGAGCACGGTGAAGCCGTCGGAGGCCAGGTAGTCGGCGTAGCGGCGCGGCATGCCCTCCGCGCCGAGCCAGTGCTGGACGAGGAAGGTGGAGTGGAACCCGATGGTGAGCGTCCAGAAGCAGATCCGCCCGAGCCGCTCGTCGAGCATCCGCCCGGTCATCTTGGGCCACCAGAAGTGGAAGCCGGCCATCATCGCGTAGACCACGGTGCCGAACAGCGTGTAGTGGAAGTGGGCGACGACGAAGTACGAGTCGGTCACGTGGAAGTCGATCGGCGGCGCGGCCAGCAGCACGCCCGTCAGGCCGCCGAACAGGAAGGTGACCAGGAAGCCGACCGTCCAGAGCATGGGCGTCTCGAAGCTCAGCGAGCCCTTCCACATGGTGCCGACCCAGTTGAAGAACTTGACGCCGGTCGGCACCGCGATCAGGAACGTCATGAACGAGAAGAACGGCAACAGCACTTGGCCGGTGGCGTACATGTGGTGCGCCCACACGGTGACCGAGAGGCCCGCGATGGCCACGGTGGCGGCGATCAGACCCGCGTAGCCGAACATCGGCTTGCGGCTGAACACCGGGATGATCTCCGACACGATGCCGAAGAACGGCAGGGCCAGGATGTACACCTCGGGATGGCCGAAGAACCAGAAGAGGTGCTGCCAGAGCATGGCCCCGCCGCTGGCGGGGTCGAAGACGTGCGAGCCGAACTTGCGGTCGCACTCCAGGGCGAGCAGCGCGGCGGCCAGCACGGGGAAGACCAGCAGCACCAGGACCGAGGTCAGCAGCACGTTCCAGCAGAAGATGGACATCCGGAACATGGTCAGGCCGGGGGCCCGCATGCAGATGATCGTGGTGATGAAGTTGACCGCGCCCAGGATGGAGCCGAAGCCGGAGAGCGTGACGCCCATGATCCACATGTCGGCGCCGACGCCGGGCGAGTGGACCGCGTCGGAGAGCGGCGCGTAGAGGAACCAGCCGAAGTCCGCGGCCCCCTGCGGGGTGGCGAAGCCGGCGGCGGCGATCAGCGAGCCGAACAGGAACAGCCAGAAGGCGAGCATGTTCAGCCGGGGGAAGGCGACGTCGGGTGCGCCGATCTGCAACGGCATGATCCAGTTGGCGAAGCCGGTGAACAGCGGCATCGCGAAGAGCAGCAGCATCACCGAACCGTGCATGGTGAAGGCCTGGTTGAACTGCTCGTTGGAGAGGATCTGCGTCCCCGGCCGGGCGAGTTCGGCGCGCATGACCAGGGCGAGGATGCCGCCGATCAGGAAGAACCCGAACGAGGACACCAGGTACATGGTGCCGATCGTCTTGTGATCGGTGGTCGTCAGCAGCCGGACCAGGGCCGAGCCGGGCCGCGCGGCCCGGACCCCTTCCGGGCGGGCGGCGGACGGCGGCGGCGCGTTGTCGCCCCGTGCCTCGATGGCGCTCAAGGACGCACTCCTTCGAAACTACTGCGGATGGGTGGCGATCCATGATCGGAACGCGACACCCTTGCGCCCCAGGGCCGTTGGACCCAGCGGCCGGGGCCGGTGGGCCCCGGTTCGGGACCACCGGCCGGGACCACCGGCCGGGACCACCGTCACCGGCCCCCGGAGACGACGAAGCGCCGTTCGCGGCCGGGGAGGTGTCGGTC
>NZ_JBHXKE010000051.1:35604-42614 GCF_042722765.1 Kitasatospora sp. NPDC058406 | reverse complement strand
GCCTACGCGGTAACTCAGGGCCATGTCACCCCGGGGGGCTCGGGGCCTTCTGGGGTCCCCCGGCGCGACACCTCGCCGACCGCCTGCGGACAACAGAAGTGGCCATCATGCGTATCGTCCTGCTGCACATGCCCTGGGGCGCGATCGACGTGCCGTCGCTGGCGCTCGGGATCCTGCACACCGCCGCCGCACGCGCCGGCCATCAGGTCGAAGTGCGGTACGCCAACCTGGACTTCGTGGACTGGGCGGCCTCGACCGCGGGCTTCGGCGTGGACGACTACCAGTACTTCTCCGAGAAGTCCTACTTCCAGGGCGCGGGCGACTGGGCGTTCGCCGGTGCGCTGTACGGTGATGACGGCCCGGCCCCCGGCGTCGACGGCGGCCTCGACGGCGACAGCAACGGCGCCGGCGACAGCGATGTCGAGTTCGCGAGCTACTTCGAGCACCTCGCCGCCAACGGCGCGAGCGAGCAGGACATCGCCCTGACCCGGGCCACCCGCACGATCGCCCCCGCCTTCATCGACCGACTGGTCGACGAGCTCGCCGCCGACCCACCGGACCTGGTCGGCTTCACCACCACCTTCCAGCAGAACACGGCGAGCCTCGCCGCCGCGAGGGTGCTCAAACAGCGGTGCCCGCAGGTGCGCACGGTGTTCGGCGGCGCGAACTGCGACGGTCCGCAGGGCGCCGCGCTGCACCGCAACTTCCCCTTCCTGGACTACGTGGTGCGCGGCGAGGGCGAAGCCGCCTTCCCGGCGCTCCTGGAGGGCGGCGACCTCTCCGCCGTCCCCGGGCTGTGCTGGCGTGACGACTCCGGGACGTCGACGGCCAACGAGATGACGAAGCGCCCGCTGCCGCCCTCGGCGATCCTGACGCCCCGCTACGACGGCTTCTTCGAGCGGCTCGACGCCTCCGTCGCGGCCGGCTGGGTCGATCCCAAGCTGGTCCTCGAAGGCTCCCGGGGCTGCTGGTGGGGCGAGAAGCACCACTGCACCTTCTGCGGGCTCAACGGCTCCTCGATGGAGTTCCGCTCCAAGCCGCCGGCGGACTTCCTCGCCGAGGTGCTCACGCTCGCCGAACGCCACCAGCTGCTGGACGTCTACGTGGTCGACAACATCCTGGACATGGGCTACTTCGACACCGTCCTGAAGTCGCTGGCCGAACTCCCGGTCGATCTGCGGCTGCACTTCGAGATCAAGGCCAACCTGCGCCGCCACCAGTTCCAACTTCTCGGCGACTCGGGCGCGGCCCAGGTGCAGCCCGGCATCGAGAGCCTGAGCACCCGGGTCCTGCGGATCATGGACAAGGGGGTGACGGGCTGCCAGAACGTCCGTGCGCTGCGGGACGCGCAGAGCGCCGGGGTCTCGGTCAGCTGGAACTACCTCTACGGCTTCCCGGGCGAGCAGCCGGCCGACTACGAGTCGGTGATCGGCCAACTTCCCGTGCTGCACCACCTGGACCCGCCGACCGGGGCGGGACGGATCGCGATCGAGCGGTTCAGCCCGTACTTCGACCGCCCCGAACTGGGCTTCGCGATCACCCGGCCGGCCTTCCAGTACCGCGCGACCTATCGCCTTCCCGAGAGCGAACTGGCCCAACTGGCGTACGTGTTCACCGCACCGCCGCGCGGGATCGGCGGCGACCTCGCGGAGCGTCTGAGCGCGGCGGTGGACACCTGGATCGCGCGGTTCCCCGACAGCCGGCTCAGCTACCGGGACGCGGGCGGGCGCATCGTGCTCGTCAACACCCGGCCCGGGTACGACTGGCGGGTGGTCGAGCTGACCGATCCGGTGGAGCTCGCTGCCTTCCGGCTGCTGGCCCAGCCCCGCTCGACCGCCACGCTGGCCGCCAAGGTCCCCGGCGGCGCGGCGGCGGTCCAGCCCGTGCTGGAGCGCTTCACCGCGCTGGGCCTGCTGTTCCACGACGGGGACAGCTTCCTTCAGGTCGCCGTCGAGTCCGACAACCAGGTGCTGATGCGGATGCAGCACCGGCACGGCCCGGCCGCCGCCCGTCCTCGTACCGAGGAGGTGCTCGATGCCGTCACGATCGGCTGAACGGACCGACGCCGCCTGGCGCGCAGCCGACCCGGAGGTCGAGCTCTGGCTCGACTACGACCCGGCCGCCAGGGAGTTGCCGGGCTTCGCGCTCGGTCGCCGCACCCTGTCCGGCCCGGCGCAGGCGGAGGTGACCGAGCTGCACCGCGCCGGGGTCCGCTGCCTGCGGCTGACCGAGCCGGTCCGGCTCTGTGCGGACGCGCCGGCGGCCTCAGCGCGGGCGCTGATGCTGCTGCGCGAGGCGACCGGACAGGGGTTGGCCGTGCTCTGGCAGGCGGTCTGCACGGACGGCTGCGCGGCGCAGCGCCGCTTCCACCACCTCTACCCGCCCGAGCGGTTGACCGGCGCACCGGAGGACGTCGTCGCCGACTGGCGCGCCACGTACTTCCCGAGCAAGTGCGTCTTCCGGCGCGGGCCCGGCTTCGTCGAGGTGCGCGACCGCCGGTTCGGGATGCTGGAGCTGTTCACCATCGACGAGCCGGGCCACCTGGCACAGGTGGACGCGCTGGCCGAGGGTGTCGAGATCGGCCGGCTGCCGGACGCCGTCCACCAGGACTTCGCCGTGGCCGGTCTGATCGCCGAACAGGCGGGCCGCGCGTGGTTCCTGCCCATGCGGGTCCGCCGCTGGCCCTTCCCGTCACTGACCGTGTAGTTGCGAGAGTTCGAGTCCGAGGAGAGATCCATGACCACCGCGGTCGACGACGCCGCCTCACGGATGTCCGCCTTCATCCGCGACCCCTACCCCACGCTCGCCCGGATCCGCGAGGCCGGCGCGGTCTCCGTCGTGGAGTTCGGCGAGGGCCTGCCGGTCTACCTGGTGACGCGTTACCAGGACGTCCGGGCCGCGCTGATGGACCCGCGGTTCGGGCAGGACGTCCGCCGCAGCCAGGCGATCGCGAGCGGGCGGGGCTCCGGCCTGACGCTCGGCTCGGAGGTCGTCCACATGCTCAACAGCGACCCCCCGGACCACACCCGGCTGCGCCGGCTGATCCAGGGCGTCTTCACCCGCCGGCGCGTCGATCAGATGCGACCGCTGGTCGAGCGCATCACCGACGGCCTGCTCGACGGGCTGCGCGGGCGGGAGACCGCCGACCTGGTGACGGACTTCGCCTTCCCGCTGCCGATCATGATCATCTGTGAGCTGCTGGGCTTCCCCCCGGAGGACATGCAGGACTTCCGCACCTGGTCGACGGCGATCCTGACCCAGGGCGGGGACATGTCGTTCCACCAGGCCACCACCGAACTCAACGACTACTTGCGGGAGTTGATGAAGGACCGACGGGCGGCGCCGCGCACGGACATCCTGACCGACCTGGTGCAGGCGTGCGACGCCGGCGAGCTCACCGAACAGGAGGTGTTCTCGATGGTCTTCCTGCTGCTGATCGGCGGTCACGAGACCACCGTCAACCTGCTCGGCACCGCCACCCTGGCACTGCTCCACCACCCCGACCAGCTCGCCCGTCTGCGCGCCGACCCGGCGGCGATGCCGGTCGCGATCGACGAGTTCCTGCGCTACGAGTCCCCGGTGAGCATGGCCACACTGCGGTTCACGAACGCCGACGTGACGGTCGACGACGTGGAGATCCCGGCGGACGAGCTGGTGCTGCTCTCGCTCGGCGCGGCCAACCGGGACCCGGCCCGCTTCACCGATCCCGACCGGCTGATCCTCGACCGGGGCGATCCGGGCCACCTGGCCTTCGGGCAGGGCCTGCACCGGTGCCTCGGTTCCTTCCTCGGCAAGCTGGAGAGCGAGGTCGCGCTGACCGGCCTCCTGGAGCGCTTCGAGCGGATCGAGCTGGCCGCCGCGGAGGAGACCCTGCCCTGGCGCAACACCATCATGCTGCGCGGCCTGGAGTCGCTGCCCGTCTCGCTCGATGGCTAGCGGCGCGGGGACGGGCGGTACGGGGACGGGCGGCGCGGGGACGGGCGGTACGGGGGCGGGCGGTGCGACGGGGCTGTTGCGGTTCCGCCCCCGGATCGGCGTCGCGCCGCTGCGCTCGCGCGGTTACCGGCTGCTGGTGATCGGGCAGGGCACCTCTGAGTTCGGCAACGCGTTCCAGGTGGTCGCCCTGCCACTGCTGGTCTACTCCCTCGCCGGCGGCGCCCGTCAGTTGGGCCTGGTGGTGGCCGCCTACGGCGCGGGACGGCTGGCCGCCACCCCCCTGGGCGGGGTACTCGCCGACCGGTTCGGCGCCTGGCGGGTGATGCTGGCCGCCGACCTCGTCCGGCTGCTCGCCACCGCCGGGCTGTGCGCGGTCGCCGCCGGCGGGGCGGCGGAGTTCCTGCTGATCGGCGGGCTCGCGCTGCTGGTCGGCCTCGGGGCCGGGGTGTTCCTGCCGGCCGCCTGGGCGATCACCCCGACCCTGCTGCCCGCCGAGGACCTCCACGCGGGCAACGCCCTCAGCAGCACGGTCACCTTCGGCGCCGGTCTGCTCGGTCCGGCGGCGGCCGGCCCCCTGGTCGCCTGGCTGGACCCGGCCGCCGCACTCGGCCTGGACGCGGCGACCTTCGCCGTGTCGACCGTCACGCTGCTGCTCATCGGCCGCGGCAGCCTCGCCGCACCGCCCCGACCGATCTCCGAACGTTCGTCCGTGCCGAGGAACTTCCGCGCCCTGCTGCGGGAATCGCCACTGCTGCGCGCGGTACTGACGGTGACGGTGATCGCGAACCTGACCGTGGGCGGCGCCACCAGGGTCGCCCTGCCGACCCTGGCCACCGACGGCTTCGCCGCCGGTGCCGTCGGGCTGGGCATGCTGCTGGCCGCGTTCACCGGCGGCGCCCTGGTCGGCGGCCTGTTCGCGGCCGGTCTCACGGAGTTGCGCTCGCGGGGCCGCACGGCGATGCTCTCCGGCCTGGTGATGGGTGCGGCGATCGGCCTGGTGCCGTTCACCGGCCTCGTCGGCGCGGTGCTGCTGCTCTGCGTGGCCGGCGGCGCCAGCACGGTGACCAACGTCCTGGTCGTCACCGGCGTGCAGAAGAACACCCCGCCCGCGCTGCTGGCCCGGGTCATGGCGGCCATCACCTTCTGCGCGCTGGGGGTCTTCCCGCTGTCGGTGATCGCGGCCGGCGCGGCGGTGGAGGCGTTCGGGAGCCGGGGGGTGTTCGCGACGACCGGGCTCTGCCTCCTGGGCGCGTTCGGGTACGCGCTGACCAGGCGCGAGATCCGCGCGCTGTGAGGCCACCACCCCCGCCGGCGTCGACCGCCCCCCGCCGACGTCGTCAGTCGACCGGAGCGGTTTGCCCGGCCCTCCTCCTCACCGCGTACGGCAGGAACTCCCTCGACGGCGAGGGCGGCCCGCCGGGGCCGCGGATGTGAACCCGCCGCCCCTCGGCCCCGGCCGGTAGCCACCTTTTTGTGCGTACTGGGCAACGACGTGCGGCGCGACGAGACTGGTCCCCAGGAGGACGGAAGGAGATGACAGCAGGTCAGGAGGCCGACAGTTCGACCTGTCCGACCTGTCCGACCCGCCCGGCCTGCTCCGCCGTCATGCGGTCGAGGCGCTCGTGGCCCAGGTCGGAGACCGGGCCGAGGGCGTCGGAGAGCCGGCGGCCGAAGTCGGTCAGCGAGTAGACCGTCTTCAGCGGAAGGACGTCGTGCACCTCGCGGTGCACCAGGCCGTCGGACTCCATCTCACGCAGGGCCTGGGTGAGGACCTTCTCGCTGATCCCGGGCAGCCGTCGACGGATTTCGGCGGGGCGCTGCGGTCCGGCCTCCAGTAGCCAGAGCAGGGACGTCTTCCACTTGCCGTCGATCACGGCAATCGCGGCGGTCACCCCGCACACGTTCGGGTTCACGGCCTGGCTGCGCGTCATCTCTTCCCCCCGGGGTCGTCGTTGTCCACCACCATGTCTACAGGAGATGAAGTATGCCCACCAACCACACCCGTCCCACCGTCACCGTGCTCGGCCTCGGGCCGATGGGACGCGCCCTGGCCGGTGCCTTCGTGGACGCCGGCGTCCGCACCACGGTCTGGAACCGCACCCCCGGGCGGGACGCCGCGCTGGTCGCCCGGGGCGCGGTGAGCGCGGCCACGGCGGAGGAGGCCGTGGCGGCGAGCGAGCTCACGGTCATCTGCGTGGTGAACTACGACGCCTCGGACGCCGTGCTGCACCGTGAGGAGGTCGGGGCCGCGCTCAAGGGCCGGGCGGTGGTCAACCTGACCGCCGACTCGCCGGACCGGGTCCGGTCCACGGCCGCGTGGGCGGCGGAGCACGGCGTCGAGTACCTGGACGGCGCCATCATGACACCGGCCCCGAGCATCGGCACGCCGGAGGCGGTCTTCATCCACAGCGGGCCGGCCGACCTCTACGAGCGGTACGCGCCGGTGCTGGCGGTGCTCGGCGGTACCCACACCCACCTCGGCGAGGAGATCGGCCGGGCGGCCGGCTTCGACATCGCGCTGCTGGACATCTTCTGGACGACGATGGCCGGGTACGTGCACGCGCTGGCACTGGCCAGGGCGGAGGGGATCAGCGGGCGGGAGCTGGCGCCGTTCGCCCAGGGGATCGGTGCGATCCTGCCGCCGCTGTTCGCGGAGTTCGCCGAGGACTTCGACAGCGGCAGCTACTCGGGCGCGATCAACCCGCTCACCTCGGGGGTCTCCACCATGGCCCACGTCGTGCACACCGCGGAGTCGCACGGCATCGAGTCCGGGGTGATGCGCGCGGCCGAGGGTCTGGTCCGCCGGACCATCGCCCTCGGCCACGGCGAGGACGGGGTGAGCCGCCTCGCCGAGGTGCTGGGCCGACGCTGAACCCCGGCGGACCGGCCCCCCGGCCACCCGCGCGCGACAGCAACCCCGAGGGCCCCGGACCCGAGCGGGCAGCACCACCAGCTCGGCGAGGAAGACCGGGCCGACCCCACCGGCCCGACCCTGCCGCGGCCGGTGGCCGAGCGGAAAGGGCGAAGCTGTTCAAGCGGGTCGCGCCCGGCATGGTGAAGCTGCTCGGCCGTCA
>NZ_JBHXKE010000051.1:0-35594 GCF_042722765.1 Kitasatospora sp. NPDC058406 | reverse complement strand
GGCGGGGGGGGGGGGCGTTGCGTAATGGCGCGTGCGGGGGGGTGGTCCTCCCTCCGCCCGGCACGGGCGTGATGCGCGGGTCGGGTCTCAGACCGCCGTGGTGACGCTGAGAATCCACCGCTGGTTCGCGCCGCCGTGGCAGGACCAGATGCCCAGCCCGGTGCCGTTGGTGGTGTCCCAGCCCGGGATCTCCAGGCAGCGCTGGGCGAGCGGGTTGTACAGCTCGCCGCTGGGGCGCAGCGTCCACTGCTGGCCGCGGGCCCCGACGCACTCGGACATCGCGACCGGAGAGCCGTCCCCGGCCCCGCTCTCGGGAACGGAGAGGCAGGCCGCGCCGGCCCGCACCGTGCCGTCCGGGGCGAAGGTGAGCTTCTGGTTCACCCCGGCCCAGCAGTTCCAGACGGCCGGGCGGTGGCCGTCTGCGGTCGTCCCCATGCTGTCGACGCACTTGCTGCCGTTGGAGGCGGAAACCAGCTGGTAGCCGACGGGCCGGTTGGGAACGCCGAGGTTGACGCGCCCGGAGAACTGCGGAAGGCCGTTCGCCGCAGCCGCGCCGCGCAGGACCGTCAGGGTGCCGTCGGCGGCGACCACGTACAGGTCCGGGTGGCCGTCGCCGTCGACGTCACCGGGCGAGTCGACCTTCGGGAAGGCCGAGGAGCTCAGACCCAGCGGGAGGACCTCCTGCGCACCGGCCTGCTCGGCCGGGATCCCGGCGTCCCACTTCTGACCGGCGCTGCCGTCACAGTTCCGGATGGCCAGCACGCCGCCGACACCGGTCGCACCTCCCTCCACACCCAGGCAGAGGCCCGAGTGGGGGTTGCGCAGCGCGCCGGTGGACGCCTCGGGCACCCACTTCTGGTTGGCGCCGTTGTTGCAGTCCCAGAGCACCAGCTTGGTGTCGTTGGCCGTGGCGCTGAACGGGACGTCCACGCACTTGCCCAGCACGTGCAGCGAGCCGTCGGTGCCGAGGGTGAACTGCTGGTTTCCCGCGCCGGCGGCGCAGGTCCAGTTGAGCAGCGCGGTCCCGTTCCCGGTCAGGCTGTGGTCGACGTCCCCGCACAGGCCGGAGAGCCCGGAGGCCAGCAGCCGGCGAACGGGCGCCGCGATCGTCGCGGTGGGCGTGCCCTGGGCGTCGAGCGACAGCGGGTAGGTGTGGATCGCGCCCGTGAGGTCGTCCCGGGCCCACAGGGTCGGGGTGGAGCCGACGGAGCCGGGCGGGAGCAGGGTCACGCCGGACCAGTCTCCGGTGCCCAGATCGGTTCCGGTGGCGAACAGGCAGCCGCCCAGTGTGCTGCCGGGGTAGTAGCGCAGCCTGCCGTTCTCCACGGTGATCAGGTTGGGCCGCTTCGCCACGTTGCCGTTCGGGGCCGTGGCGACCATCTGGGTCAGGTGGTTCCAGGTGCTGTCGATGCCCTGCGCACAGGTCGACGAGGTACCGATCGGGGAGATCGCGCGGCGGCTGAAGTGCCCCGCGATGCCGGGCGGCACCGCGGTGGCGTCGTTGTAGTAGACGTAGAGCTTGCGGGTCGCCCTGTTGAAGGCGATCAGGTCGTCCTGGCTCCCCTCGCTCACCGAACCCCGGTGCGCCACCAGGTAGTTGTTCCAGCTGTCGTGCTCGGGGCTCTGGTCCTGGGTGGAGGCGAGCCCGGGCTTGGCGGTGAAGTCGCTGTTGCCCGGCACCAGGGTCAGGGTGCCGTCGGTGGCCTGGGAGAGGAAGTCCGGGGTGCCGTCGGACGTCACGTCACCGGGGCTCACCACGTTCGCCGGGTTCCACGGAGCGTAGAAGTCGTACCGGGCTGCCTGCTGCTGGGTGTTGCCCGCGGCGTCGACCGCGCGGACGAACAGGGTGTGGACGCCCCAGTCGTCACGGTTGAGGTTCACCGGGATGTCCGCGACGGCGGTCCCCTCGGCGTCCGGCCACACCCACATGGTGTTGGCGCCGGCCGGCGGGATGTTGTCGTCGAGCGCGTACTGGAAACCGCGCACGCCGCTCTTGACGCACGCGGCGCGGTTGCATCCGCCCGGGGTGGGGTCGTTGCTGCTGACCCTGATGGTGAGGTTCTGGTCCCCGGCGTGGGCGGTCGGCGTGAGGCCGCTGCCCAACGGTGGGAGGACCGTCGACCGCTCGAACTCGGCGAGCGACGGCGGGGTCAGGTCGACGCCGAAGTAGCAGTACGCCGAATCCGGCCCGTTCAGCAGACCGTCGGTCGCCCGGGCGTTCCACCCGTACTGGTGGCCGTCGGAGACCGGGCTGCCGATGTAGGCCTGTGCCAGGCCGCCCGACCCGATCGGCTGGCTCGCCGGCCAGCCCACGTCCGCAGGGTTGCCGTTGCCGTCGGCGACCATGTTGTCCCAGACGTGGAAGCCGACGACCAGGTTGGTCCCCGGCATCGGCGTGGTGGCGCGCGCGTTGAGGATGATGTTGGAGGAGTTGCCGGCCATGCTGGTCATCCCGATCCAGCCGGGCTGCCCGCCGCCGCACGCCGGCCCTCCGGGGTTCTGCGAGTCGGGGGTGGTGGACATGTCGTAGGGCCGGTCCGGCGCGATGTCGTAGTTCGCCTCGACGTACGGGTTGGTGTTGAACCGCATGAACCCGAGGTTGCCCGCGACCTTGGACTCGTTGCCGAACAGGCCGACGGTCCACCGCGGGATCTGCTGCTGGGCGACGGTCCGCATGGCGTCGGTGACGTTGAACACCACCGGCTTCCAGCCGCCGCAGTCGAACCAGGCGCTCTTGGGCCACTGGGTCTCGAAGGACATCTCGACGTTCTGCGGCTGGTGGTTCCAGTCGGTGCCGCCGCCGATGCCCTCGCGCATCCACTTCGCCGTCACGGGCGCGGTGGCGTTGCAGTCGTGGTTGGCGCCGTACGTCTCGTACATGATGAGCTTGGCCTCGTTGACGACCATCCGGTTGGTCATCGCGCCGGTGTTGAACTCGTAGTACGACCGCTCCAGGCCGCGGCAGGTGGCCGCGTACTGCTGGTAGCCGACGCCCTGGCCGTTGGCCTGCGGGATGTCGTACTGCGGGGCGCCGGCGCACCCCTCCATGACCTGGGCGAAGTGGTTGGTGCCCATCGGCCCGGTCGGCGTCCATGACGGGTCGATGTACAGCGGCCAGGTCGTGCCGTCCCCACCGAGCAGGCCGGTGTCGGGGGTGAGGGTGACGCCGCCCGGCTCGGCCTTCACGGCGACCGGCCGGACCGTGGCCCCGTTGCCCGGCCCCGCCGAGGACGAGACCGGCGCGCCGGTCGCCGCGGAGTGGGCGACGGCCTCGGTGTCGTCCGGGCCGGCGGCCGGGGCCGCCGCCCTCGGGGCCGCCCCGCGGGCGGAGGCCGTCGTGTCCGCCGAGGGACCGGAGGAGCCGGCGGGAGCGGCGGGGGCCGTCGAGGAGTCCCACATCACCGGGGTGGGGGCGGTGAAGACCGACGTGCCGTCGGCGGCCTTCGCGGCGAGGCCGCCCGCGGCGTCGGCCTCGACCGTGAGGTTCCCGCCCGCGGTGCCCATCCGCAGCGCCTTCAGCCCGGGGTTGGCCGCGGCCTCGGCGTCGCGGACGACCAGGACCTCGCGGATCGCGCCCTGCTCACTGACCGTCACGTCGAGGTCGATCCCGGGCAGGACGTTCGCGTACCGCGCGCCGGCGCCGGTCACCACCGGCTCGGGCAGGTCGAACGGAAGCGAGAGCGCGAGGCTCCGGCCGTCCGTGTCCGTGAGCGTGGCCAGCGGCCCCTTGCCGCCGCCGGACAGGACGACGCCGGACGGGGTCGCCTTCGGCGACCAGCTGCCGTCGGCGTTCCGGGCCAGCCCGGCGTCCACCGGCGTCCAGGCGCCGCCCTTCTTGACCCGGGCGGCCTGCAGATGGCTGGTGAGGGTGATCCGGCCGTCCGGTTGCGCGACGGTGAGCGAACTCCCGGTGGTGAGCTCGTCGACGGTCACGGGCTTCCCGGTGGCCTTGGCCTTGAGCCGGGCGGCCTGGAGCGGCCCCCCGGCATCCGGGGCCGGAAGTGCCCCGGGGCGAACGGTCTGTCCCGGTTGCACAGCAAACGGGCGGTCATCAGCGAATGCCGGAACGACGTTTCCGAGCGCGAGTCCGCCGAGCGCGGATATGACGGCAAGGCGGGCCGTCAGCCCGCGCGTCCGAATTCGGCAGAATCGGATGGGTTTCCCCACGGGTTATCCCTTTCAATGAACTGAATCAGCATCAGAACCCTGCGCGAACAAGGTCGCACGGTGACCGTCAGGCGAACAGGGACTTGACATCGGTGGAGCTCCCCCTTTCACCGCCGGCGCCGAACCACCTGGTCAGGTGGGCCTCGCGAAGGGTATTGCGCGGTTCGCACGTCTGGCAATACGGTTCCCGCGCCGCAATCCTGCGGTGCAACGGGTCGTCAATTGTCTTTACTCGTCCAGGAACTGTTCTCAAGTGGGGGGTATGGTTAGTGCGCACTAGATTGCGCCGGTTCGTCTCCGCCGCCGGTGGGGGTCGCCGACGAAGCAGGGTGGCCCCGGTGGCCGCCCTGACCGTGGCGATGTCCCTTCTGGCGCCGATGGCGGGCGCCGAAGGCGTCGAAATCGTCGGCGGTTACCGCAACGACAATCCCGGGCAACCGGAGAAACCGCTGCCCCCGCTGCCCCGGGTGTCGGGCAGCAACGCGGACGGGCCCGGCCGTCCGGCGCTTCCCGCCCAGCCGGGCGCCCGGGACCTGACGGCCTACAAGCCGTCCCCGGCGCAGTGGCCGGTCGAAGCCTCGGCCACGGTCCGGCTCGGTGCCGCCGGTCCGGCGGGCACGTGGCCGGCCCCGCCGCGCTCCGCCGATGCCGGGGACAAGGTGCGGGCCGGCTCCACTCCGGTCCTCGTCGGCCCGGCCCCGGCCCCGGCCGGTGAGCGGCCGAACACCGCGGCCGAGGCGCAGGCCGGCGCAACCGGTACGGACCGTACGGACGGCGCCGCAGGTACGCCGTCCTCGGTCGACGTCAGGGTCGCCGATCGGGCGAAGACCCAGGCGGCCGGCGTCGACGGCCTGCTGGTCGGCCTGGCCCGGAGCGACGGCCGCAGCGAAGCGGGCGACGTCTCGGTGAGCCTGGACTACGCTTCGATCGCCCAGGCCTACGGCGGCGGCTGGTCGTCCCGGCTGCGCCTGGTGGCCCTTCCGGCCTGTGCCCTGACGACGCCCCAGGTCGACGCCTGCCGTGTCCAGGCCCCGGTCGAGCACACCAACGACCCGGCCGCCCGGAGGATCAGCGCGACGGTGACCCTGCCGGCCGCCGAATCCGGGACCGGTTCCGCCGCCCGCAACACGACCGCGTTCGCGGCGCCGTCCTCGGACCAGGCCGGCCCGGCCTCCTCCCCCGTGGTGCTGGCGGCCGTCTCCGGCACGGAGGGCTCGCAGGGCTCGTACAACGCGACCTCCCTGTCGTCCTCGGGGTCCTGGGCCCAGACCGGGTCCGGAGCGTTCACCTACGGCTACCCGGTCGCCATGCCCCCGTCGCTGGCCGGTCCCGTTCCCTCCGTCGGTCTGTCGTACAACTCGCAGGCCGTCGACGGACACACCTCCGCCCGCAACTCCCAGGCCTCCTGGATCGGCGACGGCTGGTCGTTCAGCCCCGGCTACATCGAGCGCTCGTACAAGGCGTGCCGCAACGCCGGCGTGGAGGACTCCTCCGACCAGTGCTGGGCCGGGTGGAACGCCACCCTGTCGCTCGGCTCGCGCAGCGGCGAACTGGTCCGCGACGCCAACGGCGTGTACCACCTGCAGAGCGACGACGGCACCAAGGTGGAACGCCTCACCGACGCGTCCAACGGCCTGTGGCAGGGCGAGTACTTCAAGGTCACCACGCCCGACGGGACCGCCTACTACTTCGGTCTCAACCACGCGCCCGGCACCACGGCCGACAGCGCCACCAACAGCGCCTGGGGCGCGCCCGTCTACCACCCCAACAGCGGCGACCCCTGCTACACCGCCGCCAAGGGCAAGAACTCGCTGTGCGGCCCCAACCAGGTCGGCTACCGCTTCAACCTCGACTTCGTCGTCGACCCGAACGGCAACCTGCAGCGGTTCGACTGGGCCACCGAGACCAACCACTACAACCGGGGCTACGGCCAGGCCCTCCACGGCGGGGGCACCGGCGAGCTGACGCCGTACACCCGCGGCGGGTACCTGACCAGGATCTCCTACGGCTACAAGCTCGACGACGCCAAGGCCGGCCGCGAGCCCTCGGCCCGGGCGGTCTTCGACACCGCCGAGCGGTGCGTCGTCTCCGACACCACCTGCCGGCCCGAGAACCTCAGCACCGGCACCGCCACCAACTGGCCGGACGTGCCGTACGACCTGGCCTGCCAGTCGAACTGGACGACCAGCGGCACCGGCGCCAACGTCTGCAAGATCGGCTCGCCGACGTTCTGGTCGACCAAGCGCCTCGCGAAGATCACCACCGAGGTCCGGACCGCCGCCGGCTGGCGCGGCGTCGACCGGTACGAGCTGAAGCACCTGTTCTCCGACGCGGGCGGCAGCATCGACCCGGTCACCGGTGCCTCCGGCGACCCGAAGAACGCCGGTGCCGTGCAGTCCGTGATGTGGTTCTCCGAGGTCAGGCACACCGGTCTGGACACCACCGCGGGCGGCAGCGGCGAGGCCCCCCTGGACCCGGTGGTCTTCACCGGCAAGGAGTTCGACAACCGCGTCGACGGCCCCTCCCCGGCCGCGCCCGCACTCTACCGGCCGCGGATCGTCGCCGTCCGGACCGAGAGCGGCGCGTACATCACGGTCACCTACCGCGACCCCGAGTGCTCGCGGGTCAACGGCACCATGCCGGCCTCGGCCGCCGACAACACCAAGGCGTGCTACCCGGTCCACTGGAACACCCCCGGCTCCTCCGAGCCCACGGCGGACTGGTTCCACAAGACCCTGGTCTCCAAGGTCACCGTCAACGACATCACCAACGCCGGCTCCCTGCCCCAGGTCGTCCAGTACGCCTACGGCCCCGCCGCCTGGCACCGGGACGACTCGGACCTGACGGACGACCGGTACCGCACCTGGAACGACTTCCGGGGCTTCCGCACGGTGACCACCACGTCCGGCGCCGCGCCCGACCCGGTCACCAAGAGCGTCACCGCCTACCTGCCGGGCATGGACGGCGACTACACCTCCGTCACCGCCACCCGGCCGCCGGCCGACATCAGGAACTCGCTCGGCGAGCGGATACCCGACAGCCCCTGGCTCGCGGGCATGCCGCTGGAGACCTCCACCTACACCGGCGCCGACGGGACGGTGATCGCCAAGTCGCTCCCGGACGCCCCCACCACGGTGCCGACCGCGAACCGCAGCCGCACCGCCTGGACCTCCAGGAAGCCCGCTCCCGGGGAGACCCCTCCCCCGCTGTCCACCCTGCCCGACCTGGTCGCCCGCAAGGTGAAGACCACCGGCGGCCGCAACCTGTCGCTGCTGTCCGACGGCGTGACCTGGCGGACCACCCGGAGCACCACCGAGTTCGACGACCTCGGCCGCCCCTGGAAGGTCAACGACAAGGGTGACGTCAGCGTCCCCGCCCACGAGACCTGCGCCACCACCACCTACGCACCGGCCCCCGCGGCCAACCCGGCGTTGATCCTCGCCCCGAGCGAGAGCGTCAGCGTCTCCGGGCCGTGCGCCACCGCCACCAGCGCCAACACGCTCAGCCACAAGCGCTTCGTCTACGACGGCGGCGGCGACATCAACAACCCGGGCGAGTACGGCCGCCTCGGGCAGAACGGCACCACGCTGGGCATGGTCACCGCCACCCAGTCGGTCAAGTCCTACGACGGAGCCGGGCGGCCGGTCTTCCAGACCCTCTCAACCGAGAGCGTCGACGGGTACGGCCGGGTGGTCGGTCACCGGGACACCGCCGGAAACCTCACCACCACCAGCTACACCCCGGCCACCGGCGTCCTGCCGACCGAGGTGTCGACGACCAACCCGCAGAACTGGACGGCGACGAGCACCGTCTCCCCGTCCCGCGGGCTGATCACCCGGGCCGTCGACGTCAACCACCGGATCACCGACTCCGCCTACGACGCGCTCGGCCGCCTCACCCGGGTCTGGCTGCCCGGCCGCAAGAAGGACGACGGCAAGAGCCCCGACCGCACGTTCGAGTACGCGATCCACGGCACCGGGATCAAGCCTGCCGCATCCAGCGTCACGACCCGGACGCTGCGGGAGAACGAGACCTACGACGTCTCCGTCACCATCTACGACGGGCTCCTGCGTCCCCGGCAGAGCCAGAGCACCCCGGTCGACGACAGTCTCGGCCGTCTGGTCTCCTCGACCCGGTACGACAGCCACGGCTGGCCGGTCATCAGCATCCCGACCTGGTCGGACCCGAACACCGCGCCGGGTTCCACGCCGTTCCAGGAGGTCGAGAACACCCTTCCGGCCGAGTACATCACCGTCTACGACGGCCTCGGACGCCCGGTCGCGCAGCAGCAGCACACCAAGGGGCGGCTGCTGTGGGAGTCCACCACCGCGTACCGCGGCGCGGACCGGACCGACCGGACGCCGCCGCAGGGCGCCTCGCCCAGCACCGTCCACACCGACGCCCTCGGGCAGACCACGTCCTCGGTGATCCACGCCGGGGGCACGATCGGTGACGTCACCACCGGCTACACCTACAAGCCCGGCGGCCAGATCTCCACCGTCAAGGACAACGTCGGCAACACCTGGTCGTACGAGTACAACCTCCGCGGCCAGCTGACCTCGAAGACCGACCCCGACAGCGGCACGGCCACCACCGTCTACGACGACCTGGGCCGGCCGGCGACCGTCACCGACGGGCGCGGCGAGTCCCTGTCCTTCGTCTACGACACCTTCGGCCGGCAGACCGCCAAGTACAGCGGCACCAGTACGACGGACGCCTCCAAACTCCTGACCACGGTCGAGTACGACTCGTTGGAGAAGGGCTACGTCACCTCCGCCACCCGCTACGTCGGCGGAGCGGCCGGCGACAAGTACGTCCAGAAGGTCAACGGGTACAACACCGCCTACCAGCCGACCGGTTCGACCACCACGATCCCCGCCTCCGAGGGCAAGCTCGCGGGCGACTACACCATCGGCTCCACCTACACCGCCAACGTCGGTCTGCTCGCAAGCAACACGTACAACGGGGAAGCGGGCCTGCCGGCCGAGAGCGTGGGCTACGGCTACAACCTCCAGGGCCTGCTCCTCCAGAGCGGCACCGACACCAACCAGTCGCTGCTGGCCCGGGCGAACTACAACGAGCGCGGCCAGCTGCTCCGCTCGACCTACGGCACGGGCGGCGAGCTGCTGCGCACCTCGCAGATCTACGACGACGCCACCGGGCGGCTGGTCAACCACCGGGTCGCGCTCCAGGAGTCCTCGGCCAACCCCCTTTCCGACAGCACCTTCGGGTACGACCAGGCCGGCAACGTCACCAGCGTCTCCGAACTGCAGTCCTCCGGCGGGGCGGACCGGACCTGGGACGTCCAGTGCTTCCGCTACGACGGCCTGAGCCGGCTCGTCGAGGCCTGGACGGACACCTGGGGCGTCACCGCCGCGGGGGCCGGCCAGACCTCCCGCTGCAACAACGACAACCCCGGCCCGGCCAGCATCGGCGGCCCCGCCCCCTACTGGCAGAGCTGGGAGTACAACACGCTCGGCGACCGGACCCGGCACGTCCGGCGCGACGTCACCGGGGACACCTCCCGGGACGTCATCCAGTCCAGCAGCTACCCCGGCGAGGGCCGCACCCCCGCCGCCAAGCCCAACACGGTCACCGCGGTCACCACCTCCACCGGGCCCGCGACCAGCAAGCTGGTCTCGGCCATCCCGACCGGCGGGACGGCGCTCTGCCTCGACGTCGAGGGCAACCGGACCGCCAACGGCACCGCCATCCTGTCGTTCACCTGCAACGAGGGCGGCGGCCAGCGGTGGACCAAGGCCGCCGACGGCACCGTGCGCTCGCTCGGCAAGTGCCTGCGTCCGGCCAACGGCGGTACCGACCCCGGCGTGGCGCTCGAACTGTGGGCGTGCGACGGCACCACCGGGCAGAAGTGGCAGGAGGGTGCGAACGGCGCCCTCGTCCACACCGCCACCGGGCTCTGCGCCGACGTGCCCTGGGCAAACGCCAACCCGGGCACCCCGGTGACGCTCTGGTCCTGCAACCAGAACGTCAACCAGCAGTGGCCCGCGACGACGAACGCGCCCACCGGGCCGTCCTACACCGCCACGCTCACCCCGCAGTACGACACCGCCGGCGGCACCGTCTCCCGGTCCGCCACCAGTGCCGGATCGATCGCCTCCGGCATCGCCACCGGCTCGGCCACCCCGCTGTGCCTGGACGACGACCACGCCTGGACCGCGGACGGCACCGCCATCCTCTCCTTCACCTGCAACGGGAACACCTCCCAGCAGTGGACCCTGGAGACCGACGGCAGGCTGAGGACCGGCGGCAAGTGCATCCGCCCGGTCGGCGGCGTCGCCGAGCGCGGCCGGCAGGTGGAGCTGTGGACCTGTGACGGCAGCGCCGCCCAGGAATGGCGGTCCGGCCCGAACGACTCGCTGGTCAACGTCGCCTCCGGGCAGTGCCTCGACGTGCCCCACGGGAACACGACCCCGGGCACCCGCGTCGGCCTGTGGGACTGCAACCAGGGCACCAACCAGAGGTGGCTCTCGGCCGGCGGCACGCCGCCGACCGGCGCCACCCAGTCCTTCACCTACAACGCCGAGGGCCTCACCGCCACCGTCACCACCCCGAGCGGCGGGACCACCCGGACCTCCGGCTACCTGTACGACGCCGGCGGCAACCTGCTCATCCAGCGCGGACCCGACGGCACCGTCCTCTACCTGTTCGGCGGGACCGAGCAGCTGATCCTCGACAAGACCGGTACCACCGTCACCGGCAAGCGCTACTACTCCAACCCCGACGGCACCGTCATCATCCGCACCGGCAACGGCGGACTGACCTTCCAGCCGACCAACCCGCAGGGCACCGCGAGCCTCCAGGTCGACGGCACCACACGCACCGTCACCCGGCGCGCCTTCGACCCCTACGGCAACCCCCGCGGCCCCGTGCCCACCACGTGGGCCGACAACCTCGGCTACCTCGGCCGGCCCGCCGACGCCACCAGCGGCCTCAACCTGCTCGGCGTCCGCGCCTACGACCCGGTCCTCGGCCGCTTCCTCTCCGTCGACCCGCTCTTCCAGGCCGGCGACCCCAACCAGATGGGCGGCTACACCTACGGCGCCGACAACCCCACCTCGGGCAGCGACCCGACGGGGTTCAGCTGGCTCAGCAGCGTCAAGAACTTCGTCAACAAGGTCATGGACGACCCCAAGGCCGCGGCCAACCAGGCCGGAAGCTACGCCGGCGGCGTCGTCGACTCCTACGTCGGCGACTTCTGGACCGCCGGGGTCAACGGCGCGCTGAACATCTACGACGGCGCCCGCAACATGAGCTGCATCGCCAATCCGTTCGGCTGCACGGTGTACCAGCACGAGAAGTACACCAACGACTCGCCGACCGCGACCCTCTTCAACATCGACACCAACTCCAGCGCGTACCAGGCCGGCCGCACCACCGGTGACTACGTCGGGATCGCCACCAGCGTCAAGGGCCTCCTCAAGGGAGTCTCCAAGGGCGTCCGGACCCTGATGAAGTGGCGCTCGGGAACGAAGCTCGCCGACGACCTCCCCACCCCCACCCCCGCCAACCCCGCCCCCGCCCACCCGGTCAAGCCCACGACCCCCGACAGCCCGGGCACCGGCACCAGCACTCCCAAGGGCGGATCCGGCTCCGGCAAGGGCTCGGCCGGCGGAGGTTCGTCGGGCGGGGGTTCGGCCGGCAAGGGTACGTCGGGCGGATCCCCGGAGATGCGCGGACGCGGGCCCACTACACGGGGCGGCGTCAAGACCAAGATCAAGAACCCGGCCGTCGTGAAGACGGTCGCCGCCGAGGAGGGCTGGACGGTCGAGAGTCAGATCGCCAAGGCGCGGGACATGCTCCACGAGGTCATGGCCGCCGACCACAACCAGCCCGTCCGGCGTACCTGGAGCGCCGGCGTGAACACCGAAAGCGGCACCATCGCGGTCGCGTCCTCCGGGACGCCGAAGGTCCCGGGGTGCGGATACTGCGCCGAAGGAAACGTGGTGAACGCCCTGGGCGGCGACCACCGGCAGGTGCGGTTCACCATGTCGGCGAGCAAGACGAACCTGAACCCGCTGACGATCGACGGCAACATCCCCATCTGCGACGACTGCATCCTGGACTACGACCCCCGGCAATTCCCGTCCGGCACGAAATGGGGGCAGGAGAACCCGAGGATCCTGGAGTGAGTCTTATGATGCCCGCACGGCAACCCTGGAATCGGAGCACGGCATGAGCGGAAGTTCACTGAACTCCTCACCGGAGCTGATAGCCCTCAGCGCCGACGGGGAGTTGGTCGCCGAGGTCGTCCACCGCGGACCGTGTCTCGTCTGGCACCGCGCGACGGGGGCCGTGGTGGCCTCGGTCGAGACCCCCGCGCACGCCACCGCCGTCGCGTTCGACGACGACCGGTCGGCCCACCTCCTGGTGATCGGTGACGAGGCCGGCGGAGTCCACACGTGGACGCAGCACGGTGGGCACGCGCCGCTCCACTCGGACCACGGGTGTCGCGTCACCGCCGTCGCCCCCGGCCCCGGCGGGCTGGTCCTGTCCGGCGACGAGAACGGGTCCGTCAGGGTGTGGAACACCACGGCGGGCGCGCCGGGGCGGCGGATCGACCTGGAGCTGCCCGAGCAGTTCGGGAAGCAGGTCACGTCGTTGACCGCCCGTCCGGACGGTGAGCGGTTCGCCGCGGGCACGGCGAGCGGCCGGATGTTCCTCGGCGACGTCCACTCACCGGAGCCGCCGCGCCTGGTGTTCAAGGACGGACCGAGGCTGCAGTCGGTCGCCTTCGCCACCCGGGCGGAGGCGATCCTGGCAGCCGGCGGAACGTCCGCCCAGCTGTGGGATCCGACGACCTTCGGGACGTGGTCCCTCCTCCACGACCACCGGGGGACGGTCGTCGCCGCCGCGCTCGACCCACGCGCCGCACGGGTCGCCACGGGCGGGACCGAACGGATCGTCAGGATCTGGGACACCTCGACCGCCGAGGTCGTCCACCGGCTGACCGACCTCAACGGATGGGTGCTCGCGCTGCGCTTCGTCGCCGACGGCACGCAACTCGTCGCCGTGGACGGCGACGGCGAGGCGGGCCTCTGGGACGTCCGGACGGGCGCGCTGCTGGCACGCTCCCACCGGCTCGGTTCCCGGTCGGAGACGGGCGCAGCACCCGGTGCGCCGGCGGCCCCCTGGCAGCAGGAGGCCGCCCGCCACGACTGGAGCCGCATCGCGTGCTCCTGTCGTCGGGGAGCCCGCCACGTCCCGGAGGACTTCGCACGGCTCATGGCCGCGCGGACGCCCGAGGAGGCGTCGGGACACGGGCTGGTGGGCGACGTCGAGTCCCAGGGCTTCCTCTCCGAGGCCTCCCTGCCGTTGGCCTCGATGCTCCTCCTGGCACTGGAGCACGAGCAGCTGTCGGCGCCGGCCCGCTACCGGGTGCTCGACCTGCTGATGGCGTGCGTGGAGGGTGAAGCCGACCTCAGCGCCTCGGCGGCCGGCCACCCCGACATCGAGGAGGAGTGCTGCGACGCGGTGCGGCGCGGGATCCCGCTCTTCTACGAGGAGTTGGCCGCCGGGAGCACGCCCGGTGCCGGCGAGCCCGCCTACCTCATCCTGCGTGCCCTCGGCGAGGACACGGAGCGGCTGGACGGCATCCGGAAGGCCGGTCTCGGGTAGGCGTTCCCTGAGGTGTGCCTCGTGATCCGGGGGCCGGGCGGTGATGCCGACCGGCCCCCGGATCATGTTCGAGCGGTCCCGCCAGGTGGCCGCCGGCCGATCCCGGAGGCGGCCCGGAAGGCCGGGTGGGAGACGAAGGGCAGTGCCCCGGGCGCCGGGGCCGACGCCGACCACGAGCCCCGGAAACTGCTCGGCGACGCCGACCGACCGTTCTCGGCCACCCGGGCGCGCTCGCCGACGAACCATCCGAACGATCGCCCCAGGTACCGGCCGACACCGACCTGACCACGCCTGATACCTTGCAGTGGCCATGGTGTTCGGGAAACCGGTCTGAGTCCGGTGCGGCCCTCGCCACTGTTGCCGCGGAGTGCCGCGGCCCTCGCTGACCGGCTCTGCCAGCGGTCAGGGCCACTGGGTCGGCTGGAAGAGCCACCCGGGAAGGTCGGCTGCGGCGTGTCGATGCGGAAGCCAGGAGACCGGCCACGGCGCGACATGTTCCACGAGGGTTTTGGAGAACACGTGCCCAGCGCTCTGCCGTACCCGTTCCGTTCCATACGTTCCGCACGTCCCGTAGGTGCCGCAGGTCCCACAGGTCCGGTGCGCGTCGGCCGCGCGGTCGCGGCCTTCCTGTTCACCGGTGTGCTCGGCGCCTGCGCGGGCGCCCCCGCACCCGACGCGCCCAGTGCGACGGCCGGCAGTGCCGGGCCGGTCACCGTGAACAACTGCGGGACCACCGTGACGGTCGGCGCGCCGCCCGAGCGGCTGGTGACGCTCAATCAGGGTGCCACCGAGGTGGCCCTGGCCCTCGGCCTGGAGTCCCGCATGGCCGGTACCGCCTATCTCGACAATGCCGTCCCGGAGAAGTGGAAGGCGGCCTACGACTCCGTGCCGGTGCTCTCCAAGGACTACCCGACGAAGGAGAAGCTCCTCGCGGCGCGGCCCGACTTCCTGTACGCCTCCTACTCCAGCGCGTTCACCGACAAGGTCGCGGGCACCCGGGACGAGCTGGGCGGCCAGGGCATCCCGTCGTACCTGTCCCCGTTCGGCTGCTCGGACAAGAGCCAGGTGCCGCCGCCGACCTGGCAGGCGATGTGGGGCGAACTGAACGACGTCGCCAGGGTCTTCGGTGTCACGGAACGGTCCGCCGCGATCCAGCGGCAGCAGGAGCAGCAGCTGGCCCAGTTCACGGCGACGGCCGCGGGCAAGGGCCTGAAGGTCCTGTGGTTCGACTCGGACACCAAGGCACCGTTCGTCGGCTCCGGCCACGGCGGGCCTCAGCTGGTGCTCGACGCCGTGGGGGCCCGCAACGTCTTCGCAGACCTGCCCGGTGCCTGGCAGAACGTGAGCTGGGAGAAGGTCGTCGCCGCGGACCCGGACGCCATCGTGCTCGCGGACGCCGACTGGGACACGGCCCAGTCCAAGATCGACTATCTGCAGGGCGACCCGGTGCTGAGCAAGCTCACCGCCGTGCAGCGCAAGGCCTTCGTGGTGGTGCCGTTCTCCGAGTCGACCCCCGGTGTGCTGCTCGCCGACGGTGCCGCCCGGGTGTCGGCGGGACTGGGCCGACTGCACCCGGGATCATGACCGCCACGTCCCCTCCCGCCGTGCGGCTCACCGGTCCGGGCCGCACGGCGGCGGCCCTGGCCGTCGCCGCGGCCCTGCTCCTGGCCACCGTGCTCCTCGGTCTGGCCGTGGGCTCGCACCACGAGCCGGTCCGGACGGTGATCGACGTCGTGGTGCGCCGTCTCGGGCTGGGCGACCCGCACGTGACGCTGCTGGACGACCAGATCGTCTGGCAGTTGCGGCTGCCCCGGGTTCTGGGAGCGGCTGCCACCGGCGCCGGTCTCGCGGTCTGCGGTGCCGTGCTGCAGACGCTGACCGGGAACGACCTGGCCGATCCCTTCCTGCTCGGGATCTCGGACGGAGCCGCCGCCGGCGCGGTCACCGTGATCGTCCTCGGGGTCGGCGTGTCCGGCGCCGTGGGAACGGGCGCGGTGGCGACGGCGGCGTTCGCCGGCGCCCTGCTCGCGGCCGTCGTCGTGCTGGCCCTGGCCGGTGCGCGCACCCGGACGCTGCCGACCACCCGGACCGTGCTCGCCGGCATCGCCGTCGGGCAGATGTGCGGGGCCTACACCTCGTTCGCCGTAATGGTCCTCGGGGACCGCGACGCGGCGCGCGGTGTCATGGAGTGGACGCTGGGCTCGGTCGCCGGCGTGCGGTGGCCCACCGCCGTCTTCCTGACCGCGGTCGCGCTGGCCGGGGTCACGGTCCTGGCATCCTCGGCCCGCGACCTGGACGCCTTCGCCTTCGGCGAGACCGCCGCCCGCTCCCTCGGCGTCCACGTCGAGCGGACCCGCTGGGTCCTCGTCGCCGTCGCTGCGCTGGTGACCGCGTGCCTGGTCGCCCACACCGGCGTCATCGGGTTCCTCGGCCTGGTCGTACCGCATGTGGTCCGTCTCGTCTGCGGCCCGCGCCACGCCGTCCTGCTGCCCGTGTCGGCGCTGACGGGTGCGTCGCTCCTGGTGGGCAGCGACATCCTGGCGCGCTCGGTCCTCCCCGACCGGGAGATTCCCGTCGGCGTCATCACGGCCGGGCTCGGAGCACCCTTCTTCGCCTGGCTGCTGTGGCGCCAGGGCCGGGCCGACGGGAGGGGGCGGTGACGGTGACACACCCCGTCGAGCTGCGCGCGGAGGGACTTCGTGTGCGCATCGGCGGAGCCACCCTGCTGGACGCGGTGTCGCTCACGTTCGGCCCCGGCCGGATCACGGCCCTGCTCGGGCCCAACGGCGCCGGGAAGTCCACCCTGCTGCGCGCGGTCGCCGGACTGACCCGTCCGAGCGCCGGTCGGGTCCTCCTGGACGGCGAGGACCTCCACGCGCTCACGGCCCGCCGACGGGCCCGACAGGTGGCCTTCCTGGAGCAGCAGGCGGACACCCGGCTGTCGCTGCCGGTCCGTCAGGTCATCGAGCTCGGCCGCACCCCGCACCGCAGCCGCTGGCCCGTGCCGGCGAACACAGCCGCCGACGCCCACGAGCGGGCCGTGTTCGCCGACGCCGTGGCCGCAGCCGACGTCGGCCATCTGCTCGACCGCTCCTGGCCGACGCTGTCGGGTGGCGAGCGGCAGCGGGTCCAGCTCGCACGGGCGCTGGTGCAGGAGCCCGGCGTCCTGCTGCTCGACGAGCCCACCAACCACCTCGACCTGCGCCACCAACTCGGCTTCCTCGAAACCGTCCGGGGGCTGGGCATCACCACGGTGGCGGCCCTGCACGACCTCGAACTCGCCGCCGCCTACTGCGACGAGGCCGCCGTCCTGCTCGACGGCCGCCTGGTCGCCCACGGGACCGGTCCCGAGGTGCTCACCTCGCCCATGATCGCGCGCGTCTACGGCGTCGACGCCACCGTGGAACGCCACCCCCGGCACGACCGACCGCACATCCGGTGGAACGGACTGCTCCACGAGAGGAAGACGCCATGACCTCCCCGGTCCCCGAAGCCAACGCCCGCCGCGGCGCCGCACTCCTGGTCGGCATGTCGATCGCGGAAGCCGTCCGCCGTGACGAACTCCTCAGGACAGCGGCCTCGCACCGGGCCTCGATCGCGTTCCTGCAGCAGGCCGACCCCTCGTTGTCGGCCGAGCTGACCAGGCTGGCCGACGCGGGCACCGAGACCGTGGTCGTGATCGGCGTCCGGCTCACGGCCTCCGGCCCGGCCCAGTCCTGGCTGCGGCGGATCGCCGCGCACTGGTGGCGCGAGCGCGCGGGCCACCGCCCCGAACTCCTCGTGGCGACCCGCCTCGCCGCTTCGCCCGACGAGGTCGCCGCGGTGGCCGCGACGACGAAGGCCGTCACCGGCAAGGAGCCCGGCCTCACGTCCGCGGCCTGGGAGGACGTCACCGGCCACCGGCACCAGGTCCTGGTGTGCCGCGGCCCGCGCTGCGCGGCCCGGGGTGCCGAGGAAGGCCTGCGCGCCCTGGTGCAGAAGCTGACCGAGCAGGGTCTCGGCGACGACGACGTGCTCGTGACCCAGACGGGATGCCAGTTCCCGTGCAACCAGGCACCCGTCGTCAGCGTGCAGCCCGACGACGTCTGGTACGGCGGGGTCGACCCGGCTGTCGCAGACCGCATCGTCACCGAGCACCTCGCCGGCGGACGACCGGTGGAGTCCAACCGGCTCCCCCGCCACCGGAAGGAGCAGACGGGCCACCACGGCTGATCGCGATCACCGGCACGGGAGCGGGGCCGCGCCCGCGCAGAGCCCCCCGAAGGCGTGGGCGAGCGTCGCGCCTGCGGCCCCGCAACGCAGCCGCGCACGACTCGACCCCGCCTGCGCGCCTTCGGCGGGGTCGAGTCGTGCGCGGCGGGGAACTGCCCGTCAGACCGCCGGAGCGGGGACGGCCGTACGGTCCTCGGCAGGCGCGGCGGGGGTGAGGGCCCGCTGTGCCAGGGCTCCGAAGACCAGGGCGAACCCGGTCCAGAGCACGACCTGCAGACCGATCGAGGCGAGCCGGAAGTCCCACATCAGCCCGGCCGGGAAGCCGTCCGGGATCGCGTCGTCGTTGGACGGCAGGACGACGGCGAGCACGGCCATCACCACGGCGTAGCCGAGACCGGCCGCGACAACGGCGTTCCACGTGCCCAGACGCGGGGCCAGGCGCTTGCCGAGGATCACCGCGGCGACGCCGATCAGCACGCTGAGGGCGATCATCAGGAAGAACAGCGCCGTGCGCTTCCCGATGGTGTCCGGATTGCCGACCGCCGGCGGCATCGCCGGGTACTTGAGGAACGGCACCAGGTAGATCGTGGTGAACGCGGCGCCCGCGACCAGCGCGGCGGTGGCCCGGGGGCCGAACCGGCCGATCCGGCCGAGGGCGAAGCAGAACGCCAGCGCCGCGACGCCGCCGACGGCGACGCCGTACACCAGCACCCCGGTGGCGAGGCCGGCCGTGGACTGCAGGTCGCGGCTGACCAGTTCCTCCTCCTCGTCACCGGAATCGGCGGTGCCGGCGGCCTCGTGGGAGTCCTCATGGCCGGCGGCGGGTTCGGCCTCGCTCCCGTGGTGGTGCCCGGCCGGGGCGGACTGTGACTGCTCCTGGGCGATGGCGTCCGAGACGGGGCCCTCGCCGACGGTGTAGGCGAAGAGGAAGGCCACCAGCCCGGCGAGCAGGCCCGCGAGCAGGCCGCGCAGCAGCAGCTTTCCGACGGTGCCGGAGGAGACGGTTGCGGAGTTGTTCATCGGTGCTCGGTCTCCGGTCAGTGGCACGGGAAGCCGAGCAGGTGGCGGCCGTCGTGCACCCACTCGTGCACGGTGGCCCCGGAGAAGACCGAGGTGGCGCCCTGTTCGGCACCGACGAAGTACAGCAGGACCAGCATCAGGGTGCCGAGGAACAGCGCCCAGGGAAGGATGGCGCGGATCGGCAGCGCGGCCGGGGCGGAACCGCCCACGGGCAGGCTGGGAGAGAGTACGGACTGGGCCATGGCAGGACCTCCTGGGGGAAACACGCGTCCCGTTCGGTGGAGCTCTGACGACGGCGGTCGGGTCTGACTTGCCGGACCCCGCCGTTGCGTGAGGCGGCCGGTTCCGGCTTACAGTGGCGCGACCGTGCCGGATTCCCACCGGACTTCCGTCTCGCCGTCGTCTTCAGTTGTCGCAGCAGACCGTAGCGCCCGGGCGGCGGCGGCGCCAAGGGCGTGCACCGAATCGTTGCCGCGCGGTCACCTGCGCATTTGTCCGCGGGCGGGCGCGGAACGCGGTACTCCGAGGGGCTCCCAAGGGTGACAGGTGTACGAAGGGGGAAGGACATGACGGTACGGGTGATCTTCGTCGCACCGGCGATCGGACCCGAGCTGCGGCAGGCCCGGTTCGTCGGCGAAGGATCCGCGGACGGGGTCGATCCGCTCGACGCCGCCGGGATACGCGCCGCCCGCGCTGCCGCACCGGGCCTGCCGGCGGCCGCCCACCGGTTCGTCTCGCCCACCGCCCGCTGCCGCCGCACCGCCGAGAACCTCGGCCTGCCCGACGCCGTGGACGAGCCCGCGCTGCGCGGCTGCGCGACGGGCCGATGGAGCGGGCGGACCCTCGACGAGGTCGCGGCCGAGGAGCCGGCGGCCGTGATGAAGTGGCTGGCCGATCCGGCGGCCGCGCCGCACGGCGGCGAGTCGGTGCGGCAGTTGTGCGCCCGGGTCGGCGCCTGGCTCGACGGCACCGCGGCCGCGCTGGCCGGGCGGGTGCTGGTGATCGCCGAGCCGGACGTGGTCCGGGCCGCCGCCGTGCACGCCCTCGGCATCCCGGACCACGCCTTCCGCCGGCTCGACGTGCCACCGTTGGCGGGCGTCGAACTGACCGGGCGGGCGGACCGCTGGAACCTGCGTCTGGGCCTCGTCCGGCCCATCACGGATGGAGCCGGATGACGGGGGCAGCTCCTGCGACCGCGCCGGGGCGCCCGTCACAGCGTTCGCCCAGTGACCGGGTGCAGCTCTACGACCGACCGGCCGACGCCCGGTGGGCCCGCACGGCCACCTCGACCCGGACGGCGTCCGCGGCGGCCCCGCACCTCGTGGCCGCGCACCGCCCAGGCGCTCTGAGCCGCGGCTCTACTCACCCCACCGGCATCACCCGATTACCGGATGGTCGACACGCCTCTGCGTGCTCGGTCAGGACGGCAGGGTGATCGACTGGGCGTGGTGGAAGACGTTCTTGGGATCCCAGGTCTTCTTGGCCTTCTGCAAGCGGCTGTAGTTCTGCTTGTAGTAGAGGCGCTGGTAGGCGGGCCGGTCGTCGCCGGCCACGCCCAGGTCGATGTCCGGGTAGTTGACGTAGGCGCCGTCGGTGTCGGTACCGATCTCGGGAACGCCTCCGGTCGCCCGGTACGCGTCCCGGTAGAGGCCGCGGAGGAACGCCAGGTGGTCGGCGTCCGCGGCCGGGTCCGTCCAGTACGTCTGGTACTGGAGCTTCATGACCGAGTCGCGCTGGGGTGCGGCGGTCTCGGTGGGCCCGCGGTCGTTCACCCGGCAGCCGTAGGAGTCGATCTGGACCAGCGTGTTCGTCAGGTCGACACCGGGGACCTCCCTGGTCAGCCACGTCCAGAACGACTCGATCTGCGCCGGGGTGAAGGGTCGCCGGTGATAGGCCGACTTGTACTTGCCGCGCTGGTTGGCACCGGAACCGTTGACCGTCATCGTGGCCTGGAACCACGGCAGCCGGCGCCGCTTGTCCGGGTAGGGCAGGTAGAGCCTCCCCGCGCTCCGGGTCTGGACGGTCGACCTGGTCCTCATCCCGGACTCCACCAGCGCGAGGAACTCGTCCAACGGCGCCGGATCCTCCTCGTCCCACTGGCTGAACAGGACGACGTTCCCGTTCGACCGGTGGGTGAGGTGGAGGATGGAGAACAGTCCCTGGTACACCGTCTCCTTCCGGCCGCTGTAACGGGCGAAGAAGGCACCGAAGTTGTCGAGCAGGGTCCGGAAGTCCTCCGGGCGCCGGACCAACTCGTCCCACGGCCAGGCGACACTGCTCAGCCACACCTGCGGCGGCGGCTTCGGCAGGGCGTGGGCGAAGTGGTAGCGCAGGACGATGCCGAAGTTCCCGCCGCCGCCCCCGGTGTGCGCCCAGAACAGCTCACGCTCCGGCGAGCCCTCCGGATCACCCCGGTGGGCCGTCGTCACCTCCACCCGGCCACCCCGGACGGTGACCACGTCGACCTGGACCAGGTGGTCGACCGTCAGCCCGTGGCGCCGGGAGAGCAGCCCGTACCCGCCTCCGCTGATGTGACCGCCGGCTCCGACCGAGTAGCAGGAACCCGCCGGGATCGTGACGCCGTAGGTGCGGAAGAGGGTGGTGTAGACGTCCCAGTTGGTGGCGCCGCCCTCGACGCAGTAGGTGGCCGCGCCGAACTTGTCGGTCCCCGTGCGGACCCCGCGCAGGGTGCTGAGGTCGAGGATGACGCCCTTGTCGTTGTCGACGAATCCCTCGTAGCAGTGGCCGCCACCGCGGACCGTCGGCCGCAGCCCGCGGTCGAGCGTCGTCCGCAGCTCCGCCACCGCGTCGGCCTCGTTGGCGACCAGCCGGATGTGGTTCGGCCGGCTCCGCCAGCGCTGGTTGAAGCCCTGGCTGAGCGTCTCGTAGCGGGAGTCCGAGGGGAAGACCGTCCGCCCCTCCGGGAGCTCGACCGGATCGGCCTCCGCACGGCCGGCGGCGCCGGCGGTCAGGCCCAGCGAAGCCGCGGAGACGCCGGCGGCGGTCATTCCGGTGCTGCCGAGAAAACCTCGACGGGAGAATTCACGGCTCATCGACCACCCGCTTTTCCGACTCCGATATTCCGGCACAGGAAAGCTACCACCGGTTCCTGACGATGTGAATCCCTGCACGAACTAGTGTGACTGTATATTCTTCCCGACCTCTTTCCGGAATCGACTCGGGACTCCACCCGGCAACCCCGGCGACACCGCCGACCGGCACTCCGGGAGGTCTCGGCGGACGCACGCCGAAGGAGAGGGGCACTTCGGCGACGCCGACCGCACCACCGCGAAGGCCGCACTCCGAAGACCCGCCGCACCGCCGGGAACCCGACTTGACGAGCCATCTAGTTAGGCACCATATTACTGCCATGACCCCACACCACGAGGTCGACGGCGGCGCACCGACGCTCGACCAGGCACGCAGACAGCTCTCCCGGTACGGCCTGGCGGCCGATCCGCAGGCGGTCCTGGTCGCTGCACGCCTGATGGCCGCCGCCTCCCGACTGGGACAGGCCGGGGAGGCGCACTTCGCACGGTTCGGCCTCTCCACCGGGCGGTACCGACTGCTGGCCGACCTGGAGGACCACGGCGGCGAGAAGTCCCCCTCCCAGCTGGCCGCTTCGCTCGGCGTCTCCCGGGCGACCGTGACCGGCCTGGTCGACGGCCTCGAACGCGGCGGCCTGGTCGCCCGCCGACCGTCCACCGAGGACGGCCGGGGCAACGTGGTGGTCCTGACCACCCGCGGATCGGAACGCCTGCGCGACATGGCGCCGGAACACTACGAGCGGATGCAGGCCATGGTCGGCGGCCTCTCGATCGAGGAGCGCACGGTGTTCCTCGACCTGCTGGCGAGGCTGGTCGAGGGCATGGAGGCCCTGACCGCCGACTGACCGGCCGCGGACCGACCGGCTGCCGACCGGCCGCCGACCAGCCAGGGCCTCCGACCGACCGACGGCCGACCCCGCACCGGTCGGCCACCCCGACAACAGCGCGCAGCATCGGACCGCCCGGCGACAGTCGGCGGCCCCGCCGTTCCACGGCCACATAGTTAGTTACCTAATCACTAATACTTAGCCACCTAAGTATATCTCGGGAGTTTCCATGCCCAACAGGCAGAACATGCCCACCGATCCGGACGACGCCCGGCCGCCGTTCGTCCTCTGGCGCGAGGTCCTGGTCGCCTACGCCATGCCGGCCGCCATGGCCGGGGCCGGCGGCCTGGCGACCGGGCAGTCCCAACTGCTGATCGCCGCCGCGACCACCATCGCCGGCACCTCCGCCGTCGTGGCCGCCCTGGTCGGCGCAAGGCTGCGCCGACGTCCGGCCGATTCGTGGAGCACCCATGCGCCGCGCACGCTCCTCGCGGCCGGCGCCGGACTCTGCGCCGCCGCGATAGGCCTGGCCCTCGGCTGGTCGGGCGCCCACTGGCTGCCCCGGGTGCCGGCCCTCGCGGACAGCCCGTGGCCGGACCGGCTCCGGATCGACCTGCCGGTCTCCGCGGCCATCGCCGCGACCATGATCACCTGGCGCTGGCGCAGCACCCGCCCGCGCCGCCGCCGGGCGCGCTGAGAACCGTCCGCCCCCTTGACCCGCGCGGCACGGGCACCCCGCCGCGCGGACCGGCCCCACCCACACCCACGGAAAGAGATCCAGAGATGATCGTCATCATGGGCGCCACCGGCGCCACCGGCGGAGCCACCCTCCGCAGCCTGACCGCGCGGGACATCCCCGTCCGCGCCCTCAGCCGCGACCCGGCCCGGCTGCTGGCCGGACTCGACGACCGCACCCGCCCGCTGGTCGACGCGGTCGCCGCCGACGCCGGCGACCCGGAGTCGCTGGCCGCCGCCTTCAAGGGCGCCCGACAGCTGCTCCTCACCATGGCCAACGGCCCCCAGCAGGTCGAGCACGAGCTGCGGGCCGTCGACCTGGCGGCCAGGAGCGGTGTGGAGCACATCGTGAAGATCTCCGCCCCGGCCGCCGAGCCGGACTCCCCCGTCGCCGTCTCCCGGGGCCACCACCGGATCGAGGAGCACCTGCGGGCCTCCGGCGCCACGGCCACCGTCCTGCGCCCGTACGCGTTCATGCAGAAGCTGCTGCTGCTCTCGCCCGGCATCGCGGCCGCCGGGCTGATCCACGGCGCGACGGGCAGCGCCCGCTGCAACTACGTCGACTGCCGGGACATAGGCGACGTCGCGGCGGCCGTCCTCACCGATCCCAGGGCCGCGGGCGGCGTCCACGAGCTCACCGGTGGACGGGCGTACAGCCACCAGGAGATCGCCGAGCTGCTGAGCGCGCTGCTCGGCCGGCCGGTGCGGTACATCGACCTGGCCCCGGCCGAGCTGCACGCCCACCTGGTCTCACGGGCCGGGATGCCGGACTGGCTCGCCACCCACGTGGTGGAGATCCAGCGGCTCGCGGTGGAGCGGCCGGAGTCGCCGACCGACGCCGCCACCAGGCTGACCGGTCGCGCTCCGCGTACCCTGGAGGCATTCCTCCGCGAGCATCTCCACCGGTTCCACTGACCCCTGCCGGACACCCCGACGGGCCCGCCGATCCCCGGACGGCGGGCCCGTCGCCCCGAAAGGAGCCAATCCGATGTGGCGTGGGTCACGACCGGAAAACACATCTGACGGTCCGTCAAAATGACTGATTGGCCGTCACATCAATGAGCCGGTCGCGCAGTTGTTGACTGACGGACAGTCAGATTCGGTCATTTCAGCGCCAGTTGGGAAGAGTGTCGGTCGGTACGCCGTTCATCACCCGGGGCTACCATCGGTCGGGTTGTCCGCTCCGGCCCCGGAGTGGGGTCACCCCGTCAGGCGGTTGCTCCCACCGCCCCCAAGGGTCGAGCATCGGTCGGGACGGGGCAGGACAAGGAGCGCACGGCTGTTATGACAGCTGAACCGAACCAGACGGAGGCGGGCGACACGGCTGCGAGCCGGACGGCCGCGGACCACACGGACCCGGCGACCGCGGACCGGCCCTCGCCGGAGCCCACGGCCCCCGGCGACGGGCCGCACGCCGTCGACGGACCGGACACCGACGGCAAGCACGCCCGCTACCCGGGCCGCCCCGCGCCCGCCCCGCGCACCCTGATCGACATCCTCGACGCCAGCGTCCGCGACCACCCGGCCGAGCCGGCCCTCGACGACGGCCACACCGTCCTCAGCTACCGCGCGCTCGCCGCCGAGGTCGAGCAGCTGCGCCGCCGCCTGGCCGCCGCCGGCATCCGCCCCGGTGCCCGGGTCGGCGTCCGCGTGCCCTCCGGCACCAACGACCTCTACGTCTCCATCCTCGCCGTCCTCGCGGCCGGGGCCGCCTACGTCCCGGTCGACGCCGAGGACCCGGACGAGCGCGCCCAGCTGGTGTTCGAGGAGGCCGCGGTCGCCGCGATCCTGGGCGCCGACCGCTCGCTCACCATGACCGCGGACGCGGCCACCCCCGAGGCGGCCACCGCCGGCACACCCGGATCCGGAACGCCCGCCGCCGACCTGCCCACCGAGACCCGCCCCTCCCCCGCCGACGACGCCTGGATCATCTTCACCTCGGGCTCCACCGGCCGCCCCAAGGGCGTCGCCGTCACCCACCGCAACGCCGCCGCCTTCGTCGACGCCGAGGCCGCGCTCTTCCTCCAGGACGAGCCCATCGGCCCCGGCGACCGGGTGATGGCCGGGCTCTCGGTCGCCTTCGACGCCTCCTGCGAGGAGATGTGGCTCGCCTGGCGCTACGGCGCCTGCCTGGTGCCCGTCCCCCGCTCCCAGGTGCGCAGCGGCGCCGACCTCGGCCCGTGGCTCGCCGAGCAGGAGATCACCGTGGTCTCCACCGTGCCGACGCTGGCCGCGCTCTGGCCGGCCGAGGCGCTGATCGAGGTCCGGCTGCTGATCTTCGGCGGCGAGGCCTGCCCGCCCGAGCTGGTGCAGCGCGTCGTCACCGAGGGCCGCGAGGTCTGGAACACGTACGGCCCCACGGAGGCCACCGTGGTCGCCTGCGCCGCGCTGCTCACCGGTGAGGGGCCGGTCCGGATCGGCCTGCCGCTGGACGGCTGGGACCTGGTCGTCGTCGACGAGGCCGGCGAGCCGGTCGCGCCGGGTGGCACCGGCCAGCTGGTGATCGGCGGCGTCGGTCTGGCCCGCTACCTCGACCCGGAGAAGGACGCCGAGAAGTACGCGCCGCTGCCGTCGGTCGGCTGGGACCGCGCCTACCGCAGCGGCGACCTGGTGCAGGCCGACCCCGAGGGCCTGCTCTTCCTCGGCCGCGCCGACGAGCAGATCAAGCTCGGCGGGCGCCGGATCGAGCTGGGCGAGGTCGACGCGGCGCTCCAGGCCCTGCCGGGCGTGGCGGGCGCGGCGGCGGCGGTCCGCACCGCGCGCGGCGGCAACCAGCTGCTGGTGGGCTACCTGGTGACCTCCGAGGGCTGGGACCGCGAGCAGGCCGTGGCGCGGCTGCGGGCCGAGCTGCCGGCCGCCCTGGTCCCGTTGCTCGCGACGGTCGACACGCTGCCCACCCGGACCTCCGGCAAGGTCGACCGGAACGCGCTGCCGTGGCCCCTGCCCGGGCTGCAGCCCACCGGCCCGACCGAGGAGCTGTACGGCACCGAGGCCTGGCTGGCCGAGCAGTGGACGGAGATCCTCGGGGTGCCGGTGAGCGGCCCCCGGGAGGACTTCTTCGCGATCGGCGGCGGCAGCCTGGCCGCCGCCCGGCTCACCACCCTGCTCCGGGCCCGTTACCCGAGCGCCGCGGTGCTGGACATCTACCAGAACCCGACGCTGCGCAAGCTCGCCCGGCACCTGGAGCGCTCGGCGGCGGAGCGCAACGAGGTACGGACGATCGCGCCGGTCCCGACCCGGGCCAAGGTCCTGCAGCTGCTCCTGCTGGTCCCGCTGTTCACGGTGGTGGGGCTGCGCTGGACGGTCGCCCTGCTGGCGCTCGGCAACCTGCTGTCGCACCTCGACGGTTTCGCCTGGGCCCCGACCGCCTCCTGGTGGGCGGTCGGGGCGGGGGCGCTGGCGCTGTTCAGCCCGCCCGGACGGCTCGCGGTCGCGGCCGGCGGCGCCCGGCTGCTGCTGCGCGGCCTGCGCCCGGGCAGCTACCCCCGTGGCGGTTCCGTGCACGTGCGGCTCTGGGCCGCCGAGCGGCTCACCGAGGTGAGCGGGGCGACCACGCTCTCCGGGGCGTGGCTGGTCCGGTACGCGCGGGCCCTCGGCGCCAAGGTCGGTCCGGAGGCGGACCTGCACTCGCTGCCGCCGGTGACCGGTCTGCTCAAGCTGGGCCGCGGCTGCGCGGTGGAGGCCGAGGTCGACCT
The DNA here is from genome assembly GCF_042722765.1 of Kitasatospora sp. NPDC058406. Lineage (NCBI taxonomy): Bacteria > Bacillati > Actinomycetota > Actinomycetes > Kitasatosporales > Streptomycetaceae > Kitasatospora > Kitasatospora sp. NPDC058406. Next base: position 8,252 of record NZ_JBHXKE010000051.1, on the reverse strand, counting down.
CTCCGGGTACTGGCTGGACGGTGACCGGTTGGAGGTCGGGCAGATCAAGATCGGCGCGGGCGCCGTGATCGGTACCCGCTCGACCATGCTGCCCGGTGCCCGGGTCGGCAAGCAGGCCCAGGTGGTGGCCGGGTCCAGCGTCACCGGGCAGATCCCGACCGGTCAGCGCTGGGGCGGCGCGCCCGCCGTCAAGCTGGGCCGCACCGAGCGGTTCTGGCCGAAGGGGCGCCCGGTCCGCCACGCGCGCTGGTCCGCGCTGTACGGGGCCAGCGGCACGGCCCTCGGCCTGCTGCCGCTGCTGCCGGCCGTGGCCGGTGTGGCGGTGCTCTCCCTGTTCGTCGATCCCGCGGACGGTCTGGGCGGGGCGCTCGGCGGCGCCCTGCTGGGCCTGCTGCCCGCCACCCTGGCGTACGGCGTGGTGTACGCGGCGCAGCTGGTCGCGGCGGTGCGGCTGCTCTCGATCGGCCTGGTCCCCGGGGTCCACCCGCTGCACGGCCGGGTCGGCTGGCAGGCCTGGTCGGTGACCCAGCTGATGGACCAGGCGCGCGAGATCCTCTTCCCGCTGTACGCGGGGCTGGTGACGCCGCTCTGGCTGCGGGCGCTGGGCATGCGGGTCGGGCGTGGCGCGGAGGTGTCGACGGTCCTGGCGCTGCCGAGCCTGACCACGGTCGGCGACGGTGCGTTCCTGGCCGACGACACCCTGATCGCGCCGTACGAGCTGGGCGGCGGCTGGGTGCGGCTGGGCGAGGCGAAGGTGGGCGAGCGGGCGTTCCTCGGCAACTCGGGGATGACCGCTCCGGGCCGTTCGGTGCCCAAGCGGGGGCTGGTGGGCGTGCTGTCGGCGACGCCGGCGAAGGCGAAGAAGGGCAGCTCGTACCTGGGCATGCCGCCGATGCGGCTGCCCCGGGCGGCCGACAAGGCCGACCAGAGCCTCACCTACGAGCCGCCTGCCCGGCTGCTCTGGGCGCGCGGGCTGGTCGAGGTGGGCCGGCTGCTGCCGGTGCTGGCCTCGGGCGCGCTCGGCGCGCTGATGCTGGCGGCGCTCTCCTGGGTGGCGGTCGAGTGGTCGCCGCTGGCGGCGGCGCTGCTGTCCGGTCTGCTGCTGCTGGCCGCGGGCGGGGTGGCCTGCCTGGTCGCGGTGGCGGCGAAGTGGCTGCTGGTGGGGCGGTTCCGGGCGGTGGAGCATCCGCTGTGGAGCGGTTTCGTCTGGCGAAACGAGCTGGCGGACACCTTCGTCGAGGTGCTGGCTGTACCGTGGCTGGTCGGCGCGGTGCCGGGCACGCCGCTGCTGAACGTGTGGCTGCGGGCGCTCGGTGCGAACGTCGGGCGCGGGGTCTGGTGCGAGAGCTACTGGCTGCCGGAGGCGGACCTGGTCACCCTCGGGGACGGGGTGTCGATCAACCGGGGCTGCGTCGTGCAGACCCACCTCTTCCACGACCGGATCATGCGGATGGATACTGTCGTCCTCGGCGAGGGCTCCACCCTGGGGCCCGGCGGCATCGTGCTGCCCGGCAGCTCGGTGGGTGCGCGCAGCACACTGGGCCCGGCCTCGCTGGTGATGCGCGCCGAGTCGGTCCCCGCGGACACGCGGTGGCTCGGCAATCCCATCGAGGTGTGGCAGACCACCTCCTGACCACCGTTTCCCCCGCCCGCCGCCACGCCGCCCCCCTCCCCCTGTCGCAGGAGCGTACGACCCGGTGAAACCCCGCCCGGTGCAGTCCCAGCAGTCCCCGCAGATCCCGCAGCCCCCGGGTCCTCCGGCCGCCCCCGCGGCGCCGGTGGGCTCCGTGAACGGTGTCCACCGGGGCCCGGCGGCGGCGCCCGCCGCCGGGCCGGACCCGTACTTCCCGAACAGCGGGGACCACCGGTACCGCGTCCACCGCTACGAGCTGGCGCTCGACTACCGGCCCGGCCCGAACCGGCTGGGCGGCACGGCCCGGCTCAGCGCCGTGGCCGTGACCGCGCTGCCCGAGTTCGCACTGGACCTCGCCGAGTTCCGGATCGGCCGGGTGCTGGTGGACGGCCGGGCCGCCCGGTACACCCACCGGGCCGGCAAGCTGCGGGTCCGTCCGGCGAAGGCGCTGACGGCGGGTGCGGCGTTCACCGTCGAGGTGCACTACACCGGCAACCCGAGGCCGGTGCGCAGCCCGTGGGGCGGCCTGGGCTGGGAGGAGCTGACCGACGGCGCGCTGGTGGCCAGCCAGCCGGTCGGGGCGCCGTCCTGGTTCCCGTGCAACGACCGGCCGGCCGACAAGGCGACGTACCAGGTAGCGGTCACCACGCCCTCGCCCTACACGGTGGTGGTCGGCGGCCGGCTGCTGACCCGGACCACCCGGGCGTCCAGCACCACCTGGGTGTACGAGCAGTCCGCGCCGACCTCGACGTACCTGGTGACGGTCTCGATCGGCCAGTACCTGCCGGTGGTGCTGGCGGAGCGCCCGAACGTGCCGCAGACCGGGTTCGTGCCGGAGCGGCTGGCCGGTTCGTTCGCCGCCGACTTCGGCCGGCAGCCGGCGATGATGGCGTACTTCGAGGAGGTGTTCGGCCCCTACCCGTTCGGCGAGTACGCGGTGGTGGTGGCCGACGAGGAGCTGGACGTGCCGGTCGAGGCGCAGGGCGTGGCGACCTTCGGCACCAACCATCTCGGGGGCGGCTGGGAGCGGGAGCGGCTGATCGCCCACGAGCTGGCCCACCAGTGGTTCGGGAACAGCCTGTCGGTGGGCGACTGGAGCCACATCTGGCTGAACGAGGGGCTGGCCAAGTACGCGGAGTGGCTCTGGTCGGAGCGGGCGGGCGGACCGTCGGCGGCGGCGAGGGCCGCCTCCGCGCACCGGCTGCTGGCCGGGCTGCCGCAGGACCTCCGGCTCGGCGACCCGGGCCGGAAGCTGATGTTCGACGACCGGCTGTACCAGCGCGGCGGGCTCACCGTGCACGCCCTGCGGCAGGCCCTCGGGGACACCGCCTTCTTCCGGATGCTGCGGGACTGGGCGGGTTTCCACCGGCACGGGACGGTCACCTCCGCCGACTTCCTGGCGCACACCGCCCGCTACACGCAGGCGCCGTTGGAGGGGCTGTTCGAGGCCTGGCTGAGGCGGCCGGAGCTGCCGCCGCTGCCGCCGGGCTCACCCGGCTCGACGGTCCGGGCCTGGTCCCCGCCGGCCTGACCGGCCCGGCCGGCCCCCGCCGGCCGTTCCCGGCGGTACGCGGCCGGGCCCGCCCGGACGACGTGCCGGGACGTTGCCGCACCACCGTGCCCGGGCTCAGGAGAGCTCGGGCACGGTGCGGTGCAGCCCCTTGCGGTCGTAGTAGCGGGTCATCCCGAAGCCGAAGAGCAGCGCCGCCACCGTGCCGATCCCGATCCAGACCCACGCCCTCGTCAGGCCGGCGTCCGCCTGCGCGTCGAAGAAGAGGATGGCGCGCACGCCGTCGGTGAGCTGGCGCATCGGCTCGAACAGCGCCAGGAACCGGTAGAACGACGGCAGGGCGTCGAGCGGGATCGTGGCGCCGGAGGACGGCAGGCCGAGCACGATGAAGACGAACATGCTGATCAGCAGGCCGATCCCGCCGAAGGCCGCGTTGATGGCCTGGACCCCGAGCCCGACGGCGCTGGTCGCGCAGACCGAGAAGACCCAGAGCAGCGGCAGGTGGGCGGCGTCCATGTCGAGGACCACCACACTCGCGAACATGATCAGCGAGGAGGTCAGCAGCGAGAGCACGACGGACATCGCGCACTTGACGGCCAGGGTGCCGGTGCGGTCGATCGGGACGACCGGGTGGCGGGCGCGCCAGGGACCGATCTCGTTGTCGGCGTAGCCGAGGGCGACGTCGACGCCGTTGCCGATGATGTTGGCGCCCATGAAGCCCGCCAGGACCAGCAGCAGGGTGTAGTAGAACGCGGTGAGTCCGAGCCCGCTGCGGCTGCCGATGGGGTGGCCGACGGCGGTCGTGACGGTGATCGGGTCGGCGATCAGCAGCCGGGCGGCGTTGTCCAGGCCCTGGGTCCCCGGCAGGGCGGTGAGCGTGCCGCCGAGCCGCAGGGACGCCTCCCGGACGGCCTGCTGGCCGATCTGCGCGGCGAGCGAGGAGCCAAGACTGCCGACGCCCGGGTTGGTGTACTGGACGACGGTCGGCCGTGCGGGTTCCGCACCGCCGCTGCTGCCGAGGGCCGCGACCGCCGCGGTGAAGTCGGGCGGCACCTGGAGGACGCCGTACAGCTTGCCGGAGGCCAGCTGTTCCTTGGCCGCGGCCTCGTCGAGGCGGCGCCAGGAGACCGTGTCCCCCTGGCCGGGGGCGGTGGCGATGCCGGTGACGACCTGCTCGCCGAGGTTCCGCTGCTGTCCGGCGACGGTGGCGCCGCGGTCGGTGTCGACCAGCCCGATCGGGATGTGGTGCAGGTCGGCCCGCGGGTCGAGGATCCCTCCGAGGTAGAGCAGCGACATCAGCAGGCTGAGCAGCCCGACCAGGACGGCGGGGATCACCCAGAGCCGGGGGTTGCGCAGCACCTGCCGGGCGCGGACTCCGGTCGTGGGCGCCGTGGTCGGCGGCGGGGGCTCGGGGAGGTTCGGTTCGGGGACGTCGGGCATGAGTCTCCGTACGTGGTCGGCGGCCCGGCCGACACTAGGAGCGGCGTTCGGCGGGCGCACGCCGCCACGCCGCCGGGTCACCCGCCCGCGCGGCCCCGGACACGGACCGGCCCGGCCCCCCGTGGGTGCGGGGGGCCGGGCCGGTCTCCGCCGGGGTGGCGTCAGCCGGTGAAGCCGGCCGTGATGGAGGTGAACTGCCAGTCGTTCTGGGCGATGCCGGAGCAGGTCTCCTGCAGGCCGCCGCCGGGGCAGCCGCGGTCCCGGTTGACGGACCAGAACGCGAGCCGGGCGATGTGGTGGCTGTTGGCCCAGTCGCGGATCGCGGTCCAGTTCTGGACGGTGGTGACCTCGTTGTTGTCGCTGAGGCCGTTCATGCCGGAGATGCCGATGTGCGCGTAGGCGGTGGCGTCGTCCCAGCCGAAGGTGGACCTGAGCTTGGTCTTCAGACCCTCGGTGGCACTGACGGTGGCGGCGTACATGTCGGTCGAGGCGTTGCCGAAGTCGAACGGCATGATGGTGAAGACGTCGATGTCGGCGTTGAGCGCCTTGGCCTGCTCGATCAGCCGGTTGCCGTGGGAGGTCGGGCCGCTGGTGGCGGTGCCGAAGGTCAGGATGGTGCGCAGACCGGGGTTGTTCTGCTTCACGATCTTGAGCGCGCCGAGGATGCGGTCCTGGACGGCGTAGTTCTCGAACTCGTCGGTGTTCTCGATGTCGACGTCGATCGCCTTGAGGCCGTAGGCGTTGATCACCTTCTGGTACGCGGCGGCGAGGTCGGCGGTGGTGGCGCAGTTGGGGCCGAGCTTGTTGCCGCTCCAACCGCCGATCGACGGGACGATGTCGCCGCCGGCGGCGCGGACCGCGTTGACGGTCGCCTGGTCGACGCCGTTCAGCAGGGGGCGCTGGCTGTCCCAGGTGGGGTTGCAGCCGTTCTGGGCGAGGATGAACGCCATCGTGAACCACTTGATGCCGGTGGCGTTCATGACCGTGGTGGCGGCCGGCGGGTTGCCCCAGCCGTTGTACAGGTAGGGCGCGGCCTGCTTGAAGCCGGTCGGGGTGCCGCCGCCCGGGTCGGTGGTGACGGTGAGCGCGGTGGAGGCGCCCGAGGTGTTGCCCGCGGCGTCGCGCGCCTTGACCGTGAACGTGTACGCGGTCGCGGCGGCGAGGCCGCCGACGGTGGTGGAGGTCCCGGTGGCGGTGGCGACCTTGGTGGCGCCCTGGTAGACGTCGTAGCCGGTGACGCCGGTGTTGTCGGTGGCGGCGTCCCAGGCGAGGTTGACGCTGGCGGCGGACTTGCCGGTGGTGCGCAGGTTTCCCGGGACGGTGGGCGCCTGGGTGTCGGTGGGGGTGCCGCCGCCGGGGCCGTCGAGGCTGAGGTCGTCGGCGTAGTAGGTGCCCTGGCCGTACCAGCCGTTGACGTAGACCTCGGCGCTGGTCTGGGTGGCGCCGGTGGTGAAGGAGACGCTCAGCCGGGTGTAGTCGGCGGCGGAGGTCCAGGCGGAGGTGCCCCCGGTGACGCCGAGGTAGACGTAGCTGCCGCGGACCCAGCCGGAGAGCGTGTAGGCGGTGTTGGGCTGGACGGCGACGGTCTGGACGCACTTGGCGTTGTCGCCCGCGGTGGCGGCGCCGGCGAGCGCCTTGGTGCCGCCGTGGACGGGGGTGGTGACGACCGAGCCGAGGCCGCCGGAACAGTTCCAGCCGGACAGGGTGCCGGTCTCGAAGCCCGGGTTGGTGAGCTGGTTCGCCGCGTGGGCGACGGTGGGTGCGCCGAACGCGGCGACGGCAGCGAGCAGAGCGGCCGCGCCGGCGGCGGGCAGTCGGGTGCGCTTGTGCACCGGTGACCTCCAGTGGGGGTGTGGGGGTGGAGGTGCGGGGAGGAGCCCAAAATGGACTGGACCAATTGACCGTGTCAAGGACCGTCCGCCGAACGGACGGTGAAGGCGCGTCGGGCTCCGGGGTGCGCGGCCGACCGCCGGGCCGGGCCCGTTGCCGGGCTCGCGCCGGGTCCGCGCCGGGTCCGCACCGGGCCGCTCCCAGGTACTTCCCAGGTCCGTCCCGGGTTCCGTCCCGGACCCGGCGACGGGCCCGGACCGGCCGGATCCTGCGACATTCCAGGACGTCCGGGAAAAACCGGTGGAAGGCGACCGCGCTCCCAACTAGCGTGGGCACGCCGTGCCGTCCGCGGCGCATCGATCGCACCATCGATATCAATCAGAGGATCAGATGACCGACCTGTCCGACGAACTGCTCCCCTCCACCCGCCGTGCGCTCACGCACCGGATCGCGGTCGCCCAGGCCGAGGGCCGCACGCCCTCCATGGTCGCCGCCGTGGTCCGCGACGAGCGGTTGGTGTGGAGCGGCTCCCGCAGCATGATCGACGGCCACGCCCCCACCGCCGACGTGCAGTACCGGATCGGTTCGATCACCAAGACCTTCGTCGCCGTCCTGGTCCTGCGCCTGCGCGACGAGGGCCTGCTGGACCTCGCCGACCCGATCGAGCGTCACCTGCCCGGCACGCCCGCCGACGGCGCCACCGTCGCCCAGTTGCTCTCCCACTCCGCCGGCCTCGCCTCCGAGACCCCGGAGCCGTGGTGGGAGCGGACGGACGGCGCGCTCCGCCCCCGCCTCGCCGACATCCTGGAGCAGGAGCGGCCGCGCCGCCACCCGGCCGGCCGGCGGCACCACTACTCCAATCCCACCTACGCCCTGCTCGGGGCCCTCGTCGAGCAGTTGCGCGGCGAGCCCTGGGGCGAGGTGCTGCGCCGGGAGGTCCTCCAGCCCCTCGGCATGGACCGCACGACCCTGCTGCCCGAGCACCCGCACGCCGGGGGCTTCGCCGTCCACCCCTGGGCGGACGTCATGCTGCCCGAGCCGCTCACCGACACCGGCCTGATGGCGCCGGCCGGCCAGCTCTGGTCCACCGTCACCGACCTCGCCCGTTGGGCCGCCTTCCTGGCCGGCGGCCACGAGAAGGTCCTCTCCACCGACACGCTCGCCGAGATGCGCGAACCCGCCGTCGGCCCCGAGGCCGGCGAGTGGAGCGAGAGCTACGGGTTCGGGCTCCAGCTGATCCAGCACGAGGGCCGCTCGCTCTACGGACACTCCGGCTCGATGCCGGGCTTCACGGCGGGCCTCTGGATCAGCGACACCGACGGCCTCGCCGCGATCGCCCTCTCCAACGCCACCAACGGCTCCCGTACGCCGCTGGTCGCCGCCGAGCTGATCGCCCTCACCGCGCAGCACGAGCCCCGGATCCCCGAGCCCTGGCGTCCGCTGCCCGACGTGGACGAGGAGCTCCTCGCCCTCACCGGCCCCTGGTACTGGGGCGCCGCGCCCCACACCCTGCGGCTCAGGGCCGACCGGATGCTGGAGCTCTCGTCGCTCGGCCTCACCGGCCGCGGCTCCCGCTTCCGGGCCGAGGCGGACGGCACCTGGACCGGTCTCGACGGCTACTACGCCGGCGAGACCCTGCGGGTGGTCCGGGCGGGCGACGGATCGGTCAGCCACCTCGACATCGGCACGTTCGTGCTCACCCGCGAGCCCTACGGCCCCGCCGAGGTCATCCCCGGCGGCCTCGACCCCCAGGGGTGGCAGGCGTTCTAGGCCCTCCCCGGCCTCCGCTCCCCCGCTCCCGCTGCTCCCCGCCGCCGTCCCCCCGCAGTCCTTCCGGGG
>NZ_JBHXKE010000050.1:0-42627 GCF_042722765.1 Kitasatospora sp. NPDC058406 | reverse complement strand
GGCTCCCAGTAGACGACTGGGTTGATAGGCCGGATATGGAAGCCCTGTGAGGGGTGGAGTTGACCGGTACTAATAGGCCGAGGGCTTGTCCTCAGTTGCTCGCGTCCACTGTGTTGTTCTGAAACAACGACCCCCACACGTCTGGTCACGGTGTGGGTGCGGTTGACAGTTTCATAGTGTTTCGGTGGTCATAGCGTGAGGGAAACGCCCGGTTACATTCCGAACCCGGAAGCTAAGCCTCACAGCGCCGATGGTACTGCAGGGGGGACCCTGTGGGAGAGTAGGACGCCGCCGAACAATCATTCCAAAAAGACCCCCTCCCGTTCGGGAGGGGGTCTTTTTGCGTTAACGTCTCTCCACCACGTCCAAGCCCGGTGGAGAGGCACGAACCGTTGCAGAACCTGACCCTTACCTGGGAGTCCGCCGGGGGCGCCGCGGTCGCACTCTACGGTGGCTCGTACGCGGCCGCCCGGGTCCGTCGGGGGGCGGTCTCGGCGGTCCTGCGGGAGGCCGGCACCCTGCTCGCACTGTTCGCGCTCTGGCAGCTGGTCGGGAGCCTCTCGCTGATGAGCACCGAACACGCGCTGGACCGGGCGAGCTGGATCCACCGGACGGAGCTGGCACTCGGGCTGCCGGACGAAGCGGCCTGGCAGGAGGCGGTGACGCCGTACCCGGTGCTGGTGAGGCTGGCCAACTACTACTACGCGGCGATGCACTTCACGGTGATGATCGCGGTGCTGGTCTGGGTGTTCCTGCGGCACCGCGAGCGGTACGCGTGGGTGCGGACCACCGTGGTGGTCACGACGGCGGTCTGCCTGGCCGTGCAGTTCATTCCGGTGGCCCCGCCCCGGATGCTGCCGCAGGAGGGCTTCGTGGACGTCGCGGCGGAGTACGGGCAGTCGGTGTACGGGGGAGCGGTCGCCGGGGTGGTCAAGGCGGCGCAGCTGTCGGCGATGCCGTCGGTGCACGTGGCCTGGTGCGTGCTGGTGGCGGTCGCCGTGATCAAGGTGTCGCCCAGCCCGCTGCGCTGGCTGATGCTGCTGCACCCGGTCCTGACGGTGACGGTCGTGGTCGTCACGGCCAACCACTTCTGGGCGGACGGCCTGGTGGCGGTGGCGATCCTGCTGCTGGCGTACGCGGCCCAGGCCGGTGTCGCCCGCCGGCGGGCCCGGCGCGAGGCTGCGGTGCGGTCCGCGGCCGAGCCGGAGCGGGTGTCCGCGGGCGGTTGAGCCGTCGCCGGGCAGCAGCGTCGCCCCGGCGGCGGTGGCGGCCGGGGCGACGGCGGGCGGGGGTGAAGCGTGATGTGCCGGTGGGCCGGGCCCCGTGGGGGGTGGGTCCGGACCACCGGCACCCCTGCCGTTACTTGACGGGCAGGGCGTCCCGGCCCCACGCGCTGTTGGTCAGCGACGCGGTGGCCCAGTACCAGGCCGTCAGCCCGGAGGCTGCTGCGACCCAGCCGGCGGCCTTGGCGAGGCCTCCGGAGGTGTTGAAGGCGGCGAGGGCGGAGAGCAGCAGCGAGACCGTCAGCAGACCGTAGACGGCCCGGCTGAACAGTCCTGCGTTCCAACTGGCCGCGGTGAGGGTGAGCGCGAGCAGGGCCCACAGGAGCAGGAACAGGCCGGCCGCGTTCTTGTGGGCGCCGGAGGCCGTGGACCAGGTGGCCCAGAAGGCACCGAGGCTGGTGAAGGCGGTGCCGGTGAAGCCCTCGCCGCCGCGGAACTGCCAGAGACCGGCGATGAAGAGGGTGAGACCGCCGACGACGTGGGCGAGACGGGCCGAGTCCCCTACGGCGGTGCCGCTGAAGATGCCGGTGGAGAGGAGGCCGTAGGCGAGGAGAGTCAGGCCGAGTGCGAGGTAACCGAGGTTACCCGCGTCGGCGCCGGTTGAGCGGGCGTTCAGTGCCCCGGTAGCTTCGTTGCTCACCGGAGGCTCCTTTCACTCTGGGCGCGCGCAGGGCGCAGTGAACTCGGGTGAGTTTCGATGAGGTGGATGCGCGCGATCGCGCCGAGGGCGCACGGCTGGAGCGTGCGACGGCTGCGATCAGAATGCTGGGCCAGCGGAGAACCGCTGGTCACGTCCCCGCCGGGGGATTCCCCGGTGAGATCGGTGTACCCAGGGTGAGCGGGCTTGTACCCTTGTGAATCGCACAATTTGTGACGCCGTCAGCCAGGGATCGTTCACCGTCCGACAGAACCCGAACCCGGCCCGGACCCGAGCCCGGGTAGGGCTCAGGCGGTGCGCTGGGTGGGGACCCGCAGGGTGAGGATCGCCATGTCGTCGGACGGCGGCTCGGGGGCGAACCGCTCGACCGCCCGCTGCACCCGCATCGCGACCGCGCCCGCGGTCAGCCCGGTGCAGCCGGTGAGCACCTCGGCGAGGCCGTCGTCGCCGAGCATCCGCCGGCCCTCACGGCGTTCGGTGACGCCGTCGGTGACACACAGCAGGACCTCGCCGGGCAGGAGCACCAGGCGCTCGGCGGTGAGTTCGAGGTCCTCCATGACGCCGAGCAGCGGCTGCGGGGTCGCGGCGCGGTCGACCTGGCCGTCGGTGCGCAGGCGGAGCGGCAGCGGGTGGCCGGCGCAGACCAGGGAGAGCTCGGTGCTGCCGTCCGGAAGGGGCGTCAGCTCGCCGTACAGCAGGGTGAGGAAGCGGCTGCGCGAACCCTCGTCCAGGATGGCGGTGTTGAGCCGGCTGAGCACCTGCGGGGCGTCCAGGCCCTCGCGGGCGAGCAGGCGCAGCGAGTGCCGGGCGAGGCCGGTGACGGAGGCTGCCTCCGGGCCGGTGCCGCAGACGTCGCCGATGGCGAAGCCGTAGGTGCCCTCGCGGATCGGGAAGAGGTCGTAGAAGTCGCCGCCGACCTCGTTGCCCTCGCCGGCCGCCTGGTAGTAGACGTCCACCTCGACGCCCGGGATCTCCGGCAGGTCCGGTGGCAGCAGGCTGCGCTGGAGGGCCTGGCTGGTGGCGGTGCGCTCGGAGTAGAGGCGGGAGTTGTCGAGGGCGAGGGCGGCCCGGCGGGAGAGGTCCTCGGCGAGTTCGAGGACCTCCTGGCGGAACCGGACACCGGTGGGGGTGCCGAGGACGAACAGGCCGATCACGCGGTTGCGGGCGGTCAGCGGCAGGACGACCGTCTCGCCCAGGAGCCCGGACAGGTCGGGGCTGTCGGCGAGTCCGTTGCCGCGCGCGGTGTCGGTCGGCGCGGTCCAGAAGCGGGCTCCGTGGGTGGGGCCGGCGTCGGGCGCGGGGGTCTTGTCGAGCAGGGCGCGCAGCGGGTCGATGCGGTCCTCGTCCTCGTGCAGGACGAAGGCGAGCGAGGCCGCGGCGCCGTGGTCGCCGTTGGTGTAGACGGCGCACCAGGAGGAGAGGGTGGGGACGGCCATCTGCGCCATCAGGGCGAGGGTCTGCTCGTGTTCCAGGGTGCCGGCCAGCAGGTCGGAGGCTTCGACGAGGAAGGAGAGCGAGCCGCGGCGCAGCCGTTCGAGTTCGGTGAGCCGGGTGGACTCGACGGCCAGGGCGAGCCGGTCGGCGGCGAACTGCAGGCGGAGCGCGTCCTCGTTGTCGTACCGGCCGGGTGCGGCGGTGGCGATGCCGAGCGAGCCGATGAGCCGGCCCTCGACCTTGAGCGGGACGGTGAGCAGGGAGCGCATGCCGCTGCCGCCGAGGACGGGCAGGCCGGTGGGCCGGGAGGCGAGGTCCTCGTGGACGGAGGGGAGGCGGGGCGAGTCGTAGCGGTTGCCGGTGTCGACCGGGAACCGGCTGTGCCGGCGGTGGCCGGAGGTGAGTCCGGTGGCGGCGCGGACCTCGAACTCGGTCTCGTCGTCGGTGGTGAGCAGCAGGTAGGCCGCGTCGGCGTCGAGCAGGTCGCGGGCGCGTTCGACGGTGTGCTGGAGCATGGTGTCGAGGTCCTCGCCGGAGCCGAGGCCGGCCAGCAGGTCGAGGCGGGCGGCGGTCTCGGGCTTCTCGCCGGGCAGGGCCCGGGCGGGGGAGCGCAGGACGGCGCGGTCGTCGTCGAGGACGAGCAGGCAGAGCGCGGAGGGTGTGCCGTCGGTGTCGCGGAGGCGGACCTGGACGCCGTAGACGTCGACGGTGGAGCCGTCGGCGCGGCGCAGGGCGTAGCCGCCCTCCCACCGGGCGAGGCGGAGGGTGGCGGCGAGGCCGAGCCCGGGGGTCTGGGGCCAGACGGCGAGGTCGGCCCAGGGACGGCCGAGCACGGTGTCGGCGGGGTGCTGGAAGAGCGCCTCGGCGTCGGGGTTCCAGGCGAGGACGCGGCCGTCGTCGTCGAGCTGGACCACGGCGACGTGGACCGGGCCGCTGCTGCTGGGCAGTTCGCTGCCGGGGGTGGCGGGGACGGCGTAGCGGGTGCCGGCGACGTGGGCGGGAAGGGCGAGGCGGAACCAGACGGTCTTGCGGCCGGCGCCGTACTCGACGCCCCAGCGTTCGGCGAGGGCGGCGCACATCAGCAGGCCGCGGCCGCCCTCGCCGTCGGGGTCGGCGTAGTGGTCGGAGGCGGTGGCCGGGACGTCGGCGAACGTGGGCAGGCCGCGTTCGGGGTGGTGGTCGGTGACCTCGATCCGGACGGTGTCCGCCTCGCGCAGGCAACAGACCTCGGCGGCGGTGCCGGCGTGGACGACGGCGTTGGTGACGAGTTCGCTGACCAGCACCACGGCGTCGTCGACGACCTCGGGCAGGCCCCAGCCCAACAGGGCGTCGCGGACGAACGAGCGGGCGGCGGAGGCCGACCGACCCACCGGTTCGAAGGTGGCGGCTGCGCGCGCGGTGACCACGTTGCCACGTCTCCTCTGCTCTGGCCCTGGCTGTCCGGTGTGCGGCGCCGGCTCGCGGTGTGCGCCGACGGGGTGGGCGGCGGCTCGGGGCGGGGCGCGGCCCGGTGCAGCGCTCCACCCTACTTTCCGCTTGGTTCCCCGTGGGGGCGGGGCGTCGAAACAGGCACCGGAGGGTGATTCTGACCACCTGTTTCGGCCGGGGCGGTACCAACCGAGCGCAACCGGCCTTATACCCGGCGCGAGTACTGCCAGACTGGGGGGTCCGCGGTGTCCGGTCCGAGCAGTACGGTCGTTGCGGGTGCCGGTGGTCCGCGTGCGGGTCACCGGGACGTCACCGGGACGGTACCCGGTGCCGGGCCCGTCCGGGGCGCGGTCGCGCGGTGCCGGACAGTTCACCATTTGGGAGGGGCCCGTTGAGTTCGGCCACCAAGGACGCAACCGGTACGACGCCGCCCGCCCAGCGTGGCGGACGCTCCGGGGCCGCGCCGCGGAGCGCGGCCGGCCGGCGTGCCAATCACAGCCGCGGTGCCGAGCCGGCCGAGCTGCGCAAGCTCCTGTCGGCGCTGACGGCGATGCGCGACGGCAACTTCCGGCGCCGGCTGACGGTGCCGGGGGACGGTCCGCTGGCGGAGATCGCCGCGGTGTTCAACGAGGTCGCCGAGCGGAACCAGCACCTGACGGGTGAACTCGCGCGGGTGCGGCGTGCGGTGGGCCGGGAGGGCCGGCTGAACGAGCGGCTGGAGACCGGTGCGGGCGAGGGCGCCTGGATGGCGGCGGTCGACAACTGCAACGCGCTGATCGACGACCTGGCGCGGCCGATGGCCGAGGTGGGCCGGGTGCTGGCGTCGATCGCCGAGGGCGACCTGGACCAGAAGATGGAGCTGCGCTCGCTGCACAGCAACGGGGTGAGTCACCCGCTGCGCGGCGAGTACCTGAAGATCGGGCGGACGGTCAACGGGCTGGTGGACCAGCTGTCGGAGTTCACCGACGAGGTGACCCGGGTGGCCCGGGAGGTCGGTACCGAGGGCAAGCTCGGCGGCCAGGCCAAGGTGCGCAGCGTGTCCGGCAGCTGGAAGGACCTCGCGGACTCGGTCAACACCATGGCCGGCCGGCTGACCGCGCAGGTGCGGAACATCGCGCAGGTGACCACAGCGGTGGCCAAGGGCGACCTCTCCCGCAAGGTGACGGTCGAGGTGGCCGGCGAGATGCTGGAGCTGAAGAACACCGTCAACACGATGGTGGACCAGCTGAACGGCTTCGCGGCGCAGGTGACCGGGGTGGCCCGGGACGTGGGGACGGAGGGCCGGCTCGGGGGCCAGGCGCAGGTGCCGGGCGTCGCCGGGGTCTGGCGCGACCTCACCGACTCCGTGAACTTCATGGCCGACAACCTGACCGGCCAGGTCCGCAGCATCGCGCAGGTGACGACGGCGGTGGCGCGCGGCGACCTCTCGCAGAAGATCGAGGTGGACGCGCGCGGCGAGATGCTGGAGCTCAAGAGCACCATCAACACGATGGTGGACCAGCTCTCCGGCTTCGCCGAGCAGGTGACCCGGGTGGCCCGTCAGGTGGGCACCGAGGGTCGGCTCGGGGGTCAGGCGCAGGTACCCGGCGCGGCCGGGGTCTGGCGGGACCTGACCGACAACGTCAACTTCATGGCGAACAACCTCACCGATCAGGTGCGGAACATCGCGCAGGTGACCACCGCGGTCGCCCGGGGCGACCTGTCGCAGAAGATCCAGGTGGACGCGCAGGGCGAGATCCTGGAGCTGAAGAACACCATCAACACGATGGTGGACCAGCTGAGCGCCTTCGCCGACGAGGTGACGCGGGTCGCCCGGGACGTCGGCACCGAGGGCATCCTCGGTGGTCAGGCGAGCGTGCCCGGGGTGTCCGGCACCTGGAAGGACCTGACCAACAGCGTCAACCTGATGGCCAACAACCTGACCAGCCAGGTCCGCAACATCGCCGAGGTGACCACGGCGGTGGCGCTCGGGGACGTCTCGAAGAAGATCACCGTCGATGCGCGCGGGGAGATCCTGGAGCTGGTCACCACCGTGAACACCATGGTGGACCAGCTGTCGGCGTTCGCCGACGAGGTCACCCGGGTGGCGCGCGAGGTGGGTACGGAGGGGATCCTGGGCGGCCAGGCCCGGGTGCGCGGGGTGTCGGGCATCTGGAAGGACCTGACCGACAACGTGAACTTCATGGCGTCGAACCTGACGGGCCAGGTGCGGAACATCGCCGAGGTGGCGTCCGCCGTGGCCCGCGGTGACCTCTCCAAGAAGATCACCATCGAGGCCCAGGGCGAGGTCGCGGCGCTGGCCGGGACGCTCAACACGATGGTCGACCAGCTGTCCGCGTTCGCGGTCGAGGTGACCAGGGTGGCGCGCGAGGTGGGCACCGACGGCACCCTGGGCGGTCAGGCGAGCGTGCCGGGGGTGGCCGGGATCTGGAAGGACCTGACCGACAACGTCAACCTGATGGCCAACAACCTGACGGGCCAGGTGCGGAACATCGCGCTGGTGATCACGGCGGTGGCCCGCGGCGACCTGTCGCAGAAGATCGACGTCGACGCGCGGGGCGAGTTCCTGGAGCTGAAGACCAGCATCAACACCATGGTCGACCAGCTGGGCTCGTTCGCCGACGAGGTCACCCGGGTCGCCCGCGAGGTGGGCACCGACGGGCGGCTCGGCGGCCAGGCCCGCGTGCCGGGCGTGGACGGCACCTGGCAGGACCTGACCGAGTCGGTCAACGAGCTGGCCAACAACCTGACCCGGCAGGTGCGCGCGATCGCGCAGGTCGCCACCGCCGTGACCAGGGGCGACCTGTCGCTGCGGATCGACGTGGACGCCGCCGGGGAGCTCGACGAGCTCAAGGACAACATCAACCAGATGATCGCCAACCTGCGCGAGACCACCCGCACCAACCAGGAGCAGGACTGGCTCAAGACCAACCTGGCCCGGATCTCCGGCCTGTTGCAGGGCCGCCGGGACCTGGAGGCGGTCGCCTCGCTGATCATGACCGAGCTCACCCCGGTGGTCTCGGCCCAGCACGGCGCCTTCTTCCTCGCCCAGCCGGCCGGGCGCACGGCGGAGCTGATCACCGAGGACGACGACGAGAACGACACCGTGCTGCGGCTGATCGGCAGCTACGGCTACCAGCGGCGGGCGATGCCGACCACCTTCCGCCCCGGCGAGTCGCTGATCGGCCAGGCGGCGGTGGAGAAGCGGGCGATCATCCTCAAGGAGGCCCCGCCCGGGTACCTGAAGATCGCCTCGGGCCTCGGCGAGGCCTCGCCGGCCCACATCGTGGTGCTGCCGGTGCTGTTCGAGGGCAGGCTGCTGGGCGTGATCGAACTGGCCACCTTCAGCTCGTTCACCACCGTCGCACTGGACTTCCTCAACCAGATCGCCGACCTGATCGGCGTCACCGTCAACACCATCAGCGTCAACACCAAGACCGAGGGCCTGCTGTTGGAGTCCCAGCGGCTGACCGCCGAACTCTCGATGCGGTCCGCCGAGTTGGAGGCGCGTCAGGAGGAGCTGGAGCGCACCAACGAGGAGTTGCAGGAGAAGGCCGAGCAACTCGCCCAGCAGAACCGGGACATCGAGATCAAGAACAGCGAGATCGAGGAGGCCCGGCAGGTGCTGGAGGAGCGGGCCGAACAGCTCGCGCTGGCCTCCCGGTACAAGAGCGAGTTCCTCGCCAACATGTCGCACGAGCTGCGCACCCCGCTCAACTCGCTGCTGATCCTCGCCAAGCTGCTCTCCGACAACAACGAGGGCAACCTCTCGCCGAAGCAGGTCGAGTTCGCCGACACCATCCACGGCGCCGGATCGGACCTGCTCCAGCTGATCAACGACATCCTCGACCTCTCCAAGGTCGAGGCCGGGAAGATGGACGTCCGGCCGGCCCGGATCGCGCTGGTCCAGCTGGTCGACTACGTGGAGGCCACCTTCCAGCCGGTCGCGCTGGACAAGAACCTGGAGTTCGGGGTCCGGGTCTCGCCGGCCCTCCCGGTCACCCTGCACACCGACGAGCAGCGGCTCCAGCAGGTGCTGCGCAACCTGATCTCCAACGCGGTGAAGTTCACCGACGCGGGCGCCGTCGACTTCTCGATCACCCCGGCCGGCCCGGACGTCCCGCAGCACGTGCGGGAGCGGCTGCTGGAGGCCGGGGCGATCCAGGGGCCGGACGACCCGCTGATCGCCTTCGCGGTCTCCGACACCGGCATCGGCATCCCGGACAACAAGCTGCGCGAGATCTTCGAGGCGTTCAAGCAGGCCGACGGCACCACCAGTCGCAAGTACGGCGGCACCGGTCTCGGACTGTCGATCAGCCGGGAGATCGCCCGGCTGCTCGGCGGCGAGATCCACGCCGAGAGCGAGCTCGGCAAGGGATCCACCTTCACGCTGTACCTGCCGCTGCGCAGCGAGGCTCCGGAGGCCGTTCCCGGGGCCGGCCAGATGCCGCGTGCCGCGGTGGGGGTGACCCCTGCCGGGACGCCGGTGCCGGTCGGTGAGAACCCGGCCGACCACTGGGCCCAGGAGGTGCGCGAGCTGGCCGAGGTCCGCCGCCGGGGCGCGGTCGAACGCCGCCGCGCCGCGGCCCTGGAGTCGCCGCCCGCCGAGGGCAGGTCCGTCGGCGGCCGTCCGGTCGAGCCCGTTCCGACGATCCGCCACTCGGCCCGGGTGGACACCCGGTTCGACGGCGAGCAGGTGCTGATCGTGGACGACGACGTCCGCAACGTCTTCGCGCTCACCAGCGTGCTGGAGCAGCACGGCCTGACGGTGCTGTACGCGGAGAACGGCCGCGAGGGCATCGAGATGCTGGAGCAGCACGAGAACGTGGCGCTGGTCCTGATGGACATCATGATGCCGGAGATGGACGGCTACGCGACCACCGAGGCGATCCGCCGGATGCCGCAGTTCGCGGGCCTGCCGATCATCGCGCTGACCGCCAAGGCCATGAAGGGCGACAAGGAGAAGTCCCTGGAGGCCGGTGCCACCGATCACATCACCAAGCCGGTGGAGACCGACCACCTGCTCGCGGTGATGCACGAGTGGCTGACCGCCCGGAGGCGGTAGGCGGCATGTCGGGGGCGTGAACTCCGTGATTCGCTCCGGGGTTCACGCCGTGGCGGCGGGCGGTTTGCTGGCGGGGAGGGGCGGGAACCGGGTAGGGTCACCGATCGTTGCGAACAGTGACCGGGCGGCGACTCGCTGGTGAGCGTGCGCCGGTGCACTGTGTGCGTGCCGTTCCGGAACCAGACGCGACGGAGCGATGTGCCGGGCGAGGGGGTGCGGCTAGCATGACCGGGGTAGTGGTGGGCAGTACGCGGGTGCCTTCCCCAGGTAGGCAAGCGACAGGAGGGCGCGTCGTGATGCAGAAGGCGAAGATCCTCCTGGTCGACGACCGACCGGAGAACCTTCTCGCGCTGGAGGCGATCCTCTCGGCGCTGGACCAGACCCTGGTCCGGGCGGCCTCGGGTGAGGAGGCGCTCAAGGCGCTGCTCACCGACGACTTCGCGGTGATCCTGCTGGACGTGCAGATGCCCGGGATGGACGGCTTCGAGACGGCCGCCCACATCAAGCGGCGCGAGCGCACCCGGGACATCCCGATCATCTTCCTGACCGCGATCAACCACGGGCCGCACCACACCTTCCGCGGCTACGCGGCCGGTGCGGTCGACTACATCTCCAAGCCCTTCGACCCGTGGGTGCTGCGCGCCAAGGTCTCGGTCTTCGTCGACCTGTACATGAAGAACTGCCAGCTCAAGGAGCAGGCGGCACTGCTCAGGCTCCAGCTGGAGGCGAGCGGCGCCGAGCCGGCCCTCGGCGGTGCGCTGCTGGGCGAGCTGTCGGCGCGGCTGGCGTCGGTGGAGGAGCAGGCCGAGGCGCTGACCAAGCAGCTGGACGGCACCGAGGACAGCGGGGTGGCGGCCACGGCGGCGCACCTGGAGCGCAAGCTGGCCGGCCTGCGGCGCGCGCTGGACGCCCTGCGCCCCGGCGCCGACTAGGAAGCCCCGGGCGCGGCGTCGAGAGTGCCGCGCCGTTCCTTCTTCCGGGTGAACCGCGACCGGGGTGACGGTGTGTCTGCGACACGTTCCGCCGCCCCGGTACGACGACATGGGCACAGGTCGCGGACCCCGGTAGGCTGCTGACCCATGGCCACACGCACGCCCGGAAGCGCGGCACGCAACCCGAGCCCGGGACCGTCCAAGAAGGCCGCGGCGAAGGCTCCGGCCAAGGCGCCGGTGAAGAAGGCGGCCGCCAAGAAGGCCGCCCCGGCGAAGAAGACGGCGGCCAAGCCGGCCGCCGCGCCGCCCCCCGCGCCCAGGCCGGTACTCTTCCGCGCCGTGCGCGCCGTCTGGCTCGGCACGGCCCACGGCATCGGCGCGGTCTTCCGCGGGTTCGGCGACGGGGCCAAGAACCTGGACCCGGCCCACCGCAAGGACGGCGTCGGCCTGCTGCTGCTCGCGCTCGCCCTGGTCACGGCGGCCGGGACCTGGTTCAGCCCGCAGGGCTGGCTGGGCGAGGCCGCCACCAACGTGGTCTCCGGCCTGTTCGGCCGGCTCGACGTGCTGGTGCCGTTCCTGCTGGCCGTGGTCGGGGTCAGGCTGATGCGCCACCCGGAGCTGCCGGAGGCCAACGGGCGGATCATGATCGGTCTGACCACCCTGCTGATCGGCGTGCTGGGACTGGTCCACATCGGCTGCGGCGCCCCCATGATGGGCAGCGGGGCGACCAGGATAAGGACGGCCGGCGGGATCGTCGGCTGGGCCGCCTCCACCCCGATGATGGCCGCCGCCGGGCCCGCGCTCGCGGTGCCGCTGCTCCTGCTGCTCGCCTTCTTCGGCCTGCTGGTCACGACCGCCACCCCGGTCAACCGGATCGGTGAGCGGGTGCGCGGCGTCGGCGTCCGGCTGGGCGTGGTCGAGCCCGGTCCCCAGGACGAAGTCTCCGGGGGGCGTACGCCGGAGCGCGAGCACTCCACCGAGCCGCCGGAGGACGCCGACCCGTCGGCGCTGCCCTTCACGGTGGACACCGAGGGTGACGGCGCCGTCGACGAGGTGGGCGCCCGCCGGCGCCGCCGACGGCGCAAGCCGGCCGAGGAACAGGCCGCGGAGCCGGACCCCTTCGCGAAGGAGGCCGTCGACCCGTACGCGACCCGGGACCTCGCCGCCGGGGCCGCCGCCGACCTGGACGGCGCACTGGTCTACGGCGTGCCCGCCTCCTCGGCGGTGGCGGACATGATGCACCAGGTGCAGGACCGCACCGCCCTGCCGGAGGAGCCCGCGGTCCCGGCAGCCCGCACCGGCGGCCTCGCCGCCGCCGAGGAGCACGGCGCGGCGCCGGTCCGGATGGAGCAGCTCCAGCTCTCCGCCGGCCTCACCTACTCGCTCCCCCCGCTCGACCTGCTGGAGCGTGGCGGCCCGGCCAAGGCCCGCAGCGCCCTCAACGACGAAGTGGTCGCCCAGCTCACCGTGGTCTTCGCCGAGTTCAAGGTGGACGCCCGGGTCACCGGCTTCACCCGGGGCCCGACGGTCACCCGCTACGAGGTCGAGCTCGGCCCGGCGGTCAAGGTCGAGCGGATCACCGCGCTCGGCAAGAACATCGCGTACGCGGTGGCCAGCCCGGACGTGCGGATCATCAGCCCGATCCCGGGCAAGTCGGCCGTCGGCATCGAGATCCCGAACCGGGACCGCGAGATGGTCAACCTCGGCGACCTGCTGCGCTCGCGCACCGCCGCCGAGGACACCCACCCGCTGGTCGTCGGCATGGGCAAGGACGTCGAGGGCCACACCGTGACGGCCAACCTCGCCAAGATGCCGCACATCCTGGTGGCCGGTGCGACCGGCGCCGGCAAGTCGTCCTGCATCAACTGCCTGATCACCTCGGTGCTGGCCCGCGCCACCCCGGACGAGGTGCGGATGGTGCTGGTCGACCCCAAGCGGGTCGAGCTCACGGCGTACGAGGGCATCCCGCACCTGATCACGCCCATCATCACCAACCCGAAGAAGGCCGCCGAGGCCCTCCAGTGGGTGGTGCGCGAGATGGACATGCGGTACGACGACCTCGCCGCGTACGGCTTCCGGCACGTGGACGACTTCAACGCGGCGGTCCGGGCCGGCACGGTCACCCCACCGCTCGGCAGCGAGCGCGAGCTGACCCCGTACCCGTACCTGCTGGTGATCGTCGACGAGCTGGCCGACCTGATGATGGTCGCCCCGCGGGACGTCGAGGACTCGGTGGTCCGGATCACCCAGCTCGCCCGAGCGGCCGGCATCCACCTGGTGCTGGCCACCCAGCGGCCGTCGGTGGACGTCGTCACCGGGCTGATCAAGGCCAACGTGCCGTCCCGGCTGGCGTTCGCCACCTCGGCGATGGCTGACTCCCGGGTCATCCTGGACCAGCCCGGCGCGGAGAAGCTGATCGGCAAGGGCGACGCGCTGTTCCTTCCGATGGGTGCGAGCAAGCCCATCCGGATGCAGGGCGCGTTCGTCACCGAGGCGGAGATCGCCGCAGTGGTGAACCACTGCAAGGACCAGCTGACCGCCGTCTACCGGGACGACGTGACGGTCGGCGGCGGGCCGAAGAAGGAGATCGACGAGGAGATCGGCGACGACCTGGACCTGCTGATCCAGGCCGCCGAGCTGGTGGTCTCCACGCAGTTCGGGTCCACCTCGATGCTCCAGCGCAAGCTGCGGGTCGGCTTCGCCAAGGCCGGGCGGCTGATGGACCTGATGGAGTCGCGGGGGATCGTCGGCCCGAGCGAGGGCTCCAAGGCCCGCGACGTGCTGGTGAAGCCGGACGAGCTGGACGGGGTCATCGTCACCATCCGGGGGTGACGGACCGCCCGGGCGGAGCAGCGGGCACCCACCGGTTCCCCGCCGCTCCGCACCCGGGAACCCGGCCGCCGCGGGGGCCGTCGCCCCTCGCCGGTCCGGCCCGTCCGAGGGGTGTTCACCCGTTCGGAGAGGGGTAGGCGAGCGGTGCGGAACCGATCGGGTGCGTACCGCGTCCCATGAGCCACACCGGATGCGCGGCCGGGCGCGGGCGCTCCGGCGGCGGTGACCCCCCGTACTGACGGGCGGTCAGTGCACGCCCGGCCCCGCGTCGGGCCGGCCGCGCGCATTCGGGCCTGTTCCGCTTGAGAAACGATCCGCCCCCGCCCCTAGACTGTTCCCCAGCAGGTGGCCCACCGCTCGAAAGGCGTGCACCGTGACCATCGGCAAGTCCCCCGACCGCGAGAACGCCCCGTCGTCCGCGCCGCCCCCCGGCGCGGCGGAACAGACGGCCGATGCGCCGAGCATCGGCCGGGTGCTGTCCGCCGCCCGGATCGAGGCCGGACTCACGGTGGATCAGGTGAGTACCGCCACCCGGGTCCGGGTGCCACTCGTGCATGCCATCGAAGAGGACGACTTCGACCGGTGCGGCGGCGACTTCTACGCCCGCGGCCACATCCGCTCGATCGCCCAGGTCGTCGGTGTGGACGGCGAGGCGCTGGTCGCCCGGTACGACGCCGACCACGGCGGCTCCCCGGCCTCCCGGCGGCCCACCCAGCTGATCGAGAGCGGCCCGATCAAGGTCCCGGGTCGCGGCCGGCCGAACTGGACGGCGGCGATGGTCGCGGCGATCGTCGCGGTCGTCGGGCTGATCGGCTTCAACCTGGTCAGCGGCAAGACCGGCGGCAGCACGACCACCGGCTCGGCCAGCGCCCCGCTGCCCGCCGGCTCCGGCACCGGTTCGGTCGCCCCGGCGGCCCCCGTGCCGACCCCGGCCGTGCAGCCGCCCGCGCCGGTGCCCAGCGCCGCCGCGATCGCCGCCGCCCCGGCCGACAAGGTCACCGTGAAGCTGGTCGCCGAGAAGGACACCAGCTGGGTCTCGGCGGTCGACGGCAACGGGAAGTCGCTGTACCAGAACAACATCGAGGAAGGTCAGGACCAGACCTTCACCGACCCCAAGCAGATCAAGTTGGTGATCGGCAACGCCGGCGCCGTGCACGTGTACGTCAACGGCAAGGACCTCGGCCCGGCGGGCAAGAACGGCCAGGTGGTGCACGTCACGTACACCCCGGGCGACCCGCAGGCGGGCTGATCGCAGGGGGCGTCCGGCCCGGTCCGGACCCCGTGAACCGAGGCGCGCGGCCTCCGGGGCGAACGGCTCCGGCGGCCGCGCGTTAATCTTGGCCCTATGCCTGAACGCCGTACTGTCGCCCTTGTCACGCTCGGATGCGCCCGCAACGAGGTGGACTCCGAGGAACTCGCCGGGCGACTGGAAGCCGACGGCTGGTTGCTCGTGGACGACGCCGCCGAAGCCGACGTCGCCGTCGTCAACACCTGTGGCTTCGTCGAGGCCGCCAAGAAGGACTCCGTCGACGCCCTGCTGGAGGCCAACGACCTCAAGGGCCACGGCCGCACCCAGGCGGTCGTCGCGGTCGGCTGCATGGCCGAGCGGTACGGCAAGGAGCTGGCCGACGCCCTGCCCGAGGCGGACGGCGTGCTCGGCTTCGACGACTACTCGGACATCTCCGACCGCCTGCAGACCATCCTCTCCGGCGGCCACCACGCCCCGCACATCCCCCGCGACCGCCGCAAGCTGCTGCCGCTGAGCCCGGTCGAGCGGCAGTCCGCCGCCGCCGAGGTCGCTCTGCCCGGCCACGGGGCCCCCGAGGACCTCCCTGAGGGCCTCGCCCCGGCCTCCGGGCCGCGCACCCTGCGCAAGCGGCTGGACGACAGCCCGGTGGCCTCCGTCAAGCTCGCCTCCGGCTGCGACCGGCGGTGCTCGTTCTGCGCGATCCCGGCCTTCCGCGGCTCGTTCATCTCGCGCCGTCCCTCCGACGTGCTGCACGAGGCCCAGTGGCTGGCCGAGCAGGGCGTCCGCGAGGTGGTCCTGGTCAGCGAGAACAACACCTCGTACGGCAAGGACCTCGGGGACATCCGGCTGCTGGAGACGCTGCTCACCGAGATCTCGGAGACCGACGGCGTCGAGCGGGTCCGGGTCTCCTACCTGCAGCCCGCCGAGATGCGCCCCGGGCTGATCGACGCGATGACCGGCACCGAGGGCGTGGTGCCCTACTTCGACCTCTCGTTCCAGCACTCGGCCCCGGCGGTGCTCCGCCGGATGCGCCGCTTCGGCTCCACCGACCAGTTCCTGGAGCTGCTCGGGACGATCCGCTCCAAGGCCCCGCAGGCCGGCGCCCGGTCGAACTTCATCGTCGGCTTCCCCGGCGAGAGCGAGGCGGACTTCGCCGAGCTGGAACGGTTCGTCACGCACGCCGGGCTGGACGCGATCGGCGTCTTCGGTTACTCCGACGAGGACGGCACCGAGGCCGCAGGCTTCGAGGACAAGCTGTCCGAGGACGTGGTCGCGGACCGGCTGGCCCGGCTCAGCAGGCTCGCCGAGGAGATGACCGCCCAGCGTGCCGAGCAGCGGATCGGCACCGAGATCGAGGTGCTGGTCGAGTCGGTCGACGGCGACCTGGTCGAGGGCCGCGCGGCCCACCAGGCGCCCGAGACGGACGGTCTCACCACGCTCACCGGCGTCGAGCGCCCCGAGGTGGGCGGGTTCTACCGCGCCCGGGTGGTCGCCAGCGAGGGCGTCGACCTGGTCGCCGAGGCGCTGGAGCAGGTGCGCGTCCGCCGGGCACCCGGAGCAGGGGAATGACCCACGGGCCCGGCGCCCCGGCCGCGGCCCACCCGGGCAGACCGGAGGCCGCGGTGCCCCCGGAGCCGGGGATCTGGAACATCGCCAACATGCTCACGATGCTCCGGCTGCTGCTGGTGCCGGTCTTCGTGACGCTGCTCTTCGCCGACGGCGGCCACGACCCCAAGTGGCGCTCGGTCGCCTGGGCGTCCTTCGCCGTCGCGATGATCACCGACCTGTTCGACGGGGAGCTGGCCCGCCGCAAGGGCCTGGTCACCGACTTCGGCAAGATCGCCGACCCGATCGCCGACAAGACGATCATGGGCGCGGCGCTGATCGGCCTCTCGGTGCTGGGCGACCTGCCGTGGTGGATCACCGTGGTGATCCTGGCCCGCGAACTCGGCATCACGCTGATGCGGTTCTGGGTGATCCGCTTCGGCGTGATCCCGGCCAGCCGGGGCGGCAAGCTGAAGACGCTCACCCAGGGCATCGCGGTCGGCATGTACGTCCTGGAACTCACCGGCTGGCTGGCCACCGCCCGGGCCCTGCTGATGGGGCTCGCGGTGCTGCTGACCGTCGGTACCGCGCTGGACTACGTCGGCCAGGCGCTGCGGCTGCGCCGTGAGGGCCTCGCGGCGGCCCGTACGGAGCGCTGAGACCCCGGACGGAGTGCCGCGGCCCCGCCGGCGACGGTTTCCGTCCCGGCGGGGCCGTTCCGACTTTTGCCGGTCGAGGCGGGGGGCTGCGGGGGCTGCCGGGCGCACAATGGCGGGTACTCCGGGGCGGGCCCGGGGGGTGCGAGGGAGGGACGTCGGGATGAGTGGCAGAGCTGCGACGGACGGCAGAACCGACTCAGTGACGGCCGCCGGGGGCGGGCAGGCGGTGCCCGGGCAGTCCGGGGACGCCGGGCGGTCCGGGCAGTCCGGGCCCGGACCGGTGCCCGGTGGGCGGGCCGCGGACGGGCCGGCGGACCGGGGGTCGACGGACCGGGGACCGGCGGTCGGCGGGTCGGCGGACCAGGGACCGGCGGACTACGGGCTGGCGGAGCGGGCTCACGCCGCACTGCGGGCCGAGGGCGGGACGGTGGCCGTCGCCGAGTCGCTGACCGGCGGGCTGCTGGCGGCCGCGCTGGTGGACGTCCCGGGGGCGTCCACCACCTTCCGGGGCTCGGTGACCGCGTACGCGACCGAGCTGAAGGCCTCGGTGCTCGGGGTCGACGAGGGCCTGCTGGAGGTCAACGGGCCGGTCCACCCGGTGGTCGCCCGGCAGATGGCCGAGGGCGTACGGAAGTTGCTGGGTGCCACCTACGGGGTCGCGACGACCGGGGTGGCCGGTCCGGACCCGCAGGACGGACAGGCGGTGGGCACGGTGTACCTCGCGGTCGCCGGCCCCGGGGGAAGTCTGGTCACTTCGCCACGGTTGTCGGGAGAGCGTGCCACAATCCGTCACGGGGCGGTGACCGCCGCTCTGGAGCTGCTCGTCGGGCGGCTTCCGTCCGGTACGCCCACGCACTGAGTCCTCGTCCGCCGCCGCTCCCGCCGCTCGCCCGACGTCCCGCAGCGGCGGTGCCGTCGAGGTGCCGCCGCAGCGCCGCCGGTCCCGTCCGCCGAGATCTCCACCGAACCGAGATCTGCCGAACTGGCGTACGGGCATCGTGCGGCTGGAGGATCGTGTTACATCAGTGGGCCCGGATGGGCAGAAACCAGGTGGCGAACGAGTGGCGCGGCGGTAGCCGGGTGCCGCCCGGAGGGTACGACGAGGTGCCCGCAGACCCGGGTGCGACACCGAAATTGGGGAGGGGACAGCCTTGCAGCCCAGAGTGAACACGACCATGGTCCCCGCACGCGAAGCGGGCAAGGCGGTACGGTGGGGGCGTGACATCTCGATCCGCAGTCCGAGGAGGGAGGCACCGATGATCCTGCTTCGTCGCCTACTGGGCGATGTACTGCGTCGGCAGCGCCAGCGCCAGGGCCGCACACTCCGCGAGGTGTCGGCAGCCGCCAGGGTTTCGCTCGGTTACCTCTCCGAGGTCGAGCGGGGACAGAAGGAGGCCTCCTCGGAGCTGCTCTCCGCCATCTGCGACGCACTCGACGTCCGGATGTCCGAGGTCATGCGCGAGGTCAGCGACGAACTGTCGCTCGCCGAACTTGCGGCGATGGCCACCCTCTCCGAAGGTGAACTGCTGAGGCCGGTGCTCGAACCGGTACAGCTGCCCGCCCCCGGCGCCGACCGGGCGAACATGTCGCCCAAGGCCGCCGCGATGGACGTGGTCGCCGCCTGATCCGGCCTCGACACCCGGGCGCCTGGTGCCCGGGGCGAGCGAAGGAGGGCGGTCGTGCGGAGAACGGTGGTGGCGCGTACGCGTACCGGGGCCCGAATACGGCTCCGGCGGCGGTGGCCGCAGCCGGTCCGCCGTGGTCTGCCGGTCCTGGCCGGCGGACTCGGTTGGTGGCTGCTGGCCGCCCCCGGACAGCTGCCCGACGGTGCGGTGCCGGTCCTGCTGGCGGCCGGCGGCTGGGGGCTCGGGTTGATCCCGGTCCACGCCGACCGGAACGCCACGGGCCCGGCGAGGCGCCGGACGGGTGAGCCGACGGCCCGGGCGGAGGCGGAGTCTCCGGTCGGGTGAGGACGAACGCGGACGAGGGCCGCGGCACCGGGAAACCGGCGCCGCGGCCCTCGTCGTGTGTCCGGCGGGCGGCGGGCGGCGGGCGGCGGGCGGCGGGCCGGGACCGGGGCCGGGCGGTGACGGGGACGGTGCCTAGGGCCGCAGGCGCAGGCCGCGCGGGGTGGCGTGGAAGCCGGCCTCCTCCAGGGCGGCACCGAGGTCCGAGCCGAGGGCGGGCGTGCCGTTCGCCCGTTCGACGGTGACGCTGCCGAGCGCCCCCGAGCGGACCGCGGTGGCCAGCGCGGCGGTCGCCGTGGCGAGCGTCGACGCGTCCTCCGGCCAGGCCAGCAACGACTTGCCGCCCCGTTCGACGTAGAGGCTCAGCTCGCCGTCGACCAGGACCACCAGGGCGCCCGCCTTCCGGCCCGGGCGGTGTGCCCGGGTCGCGGCGCCGTCCCCCGTGCCGCCCGCACCGGCCGGCGGCTCGGGCCAGGGCAGTGCGGCGCCGTAGGCGTTGGCCGGGTCCGCGGCGGCCAGCACCAGGGCCTGCGGCGGCTCCGCGGAGGGCGCGGCCGGCCACTCGGTGGCCCGGGTGCGCTCCAGCCGGCCGTTGACCGACCGCAGCCGGTCGGCCGCGCCCTCCATGGCGAACTGGGCACCGCCCAGCCCCTCCACGAAGTAGCCCCGGCGGGTCCGCCCGCGCTCCTCCATCGCGGCGAGCACCCGGTACACCCCGGCGAAGCCGCCCGGGACCCGTTCGGCCGCCACCGCGCCGCGGGTGAGCAGGCCGTGCCGGTCCAGCAGGCTCTGCGCCTGGGCGGTGGCCCGGACGGTCTGTTCGGTGGTGAAGGCGGGCAGCAGCGACCAGCGTCCGCCGACCGTCGGCGGACCGCTGCGCAGCGCGCCGCCGGCCCGGCCGAACGGGCGCCCCGCGCCGCCGTAGCGTCCGCGCGGGACGGCCCGGGGCGCCCGGTGCGCGGTGGACCCGGCCGTCCGGCCCGAACCGAGCAGGGCGCGCAGCGGCGCCAGGGTGTCGTTGCTGACGTAGCCCGCCCAGACGAGGTCCCAGAGCGACTCGACGAGCTCCTGCTCAGGGGTGTCCGGGAGGTGTGCGACCAACTGGCGGAAGAAGAGGCCGTAGCCGCCGGCCAGTGCCTCCATGAGCGCGGTGTGCACCGGGGTGACGGTGGGCGGGATCGGTTCTGGGCGCAGCAGCTGGGCGTTCTCGGCCAGGTGCAGGCTGATCCAGCCGTCCTTGCCCGGCAGGGCGCCGGCGCCGGTCCAGCCGATCTCGCCGGCCGCCATCAGCTCGTCCAGCAGGCCGGGGGAGTAGTCGGTGAGCCGGGCCGGGAGGACCAGCTTCTCCAGGGCCGACGCGGGCAGCGCGGCGCCCTGGAGCTGCTCGACCACCCGGAGCAGGCCGTCCGGGCCGCGCAGCCGGTGGCCGGCCAGGTGCTGCCACTGCGGCAGGAAGGCCGCCAGGGCGCGGGGCGGGACGGGTTCGACCTCCTGGCGCAGGGCGGCCAGCGAGCGACGGCGCAGCCGGCGCAGCACGTCGGTGTCGCACCACTCGACGGCGGCGGTGTGGCCCTCGACCGGTCGGAACTCGCCCTGGACCAGGCGGCCGGCGGCGGTGAGCCGGTGCAGGGTGCCGGTGACCACGGCGGTGCCGAGACCGAAGCGGTCGGCGGCCTCGGCGGCGGTGAACGGCCCGTGGGTGCGCGCGTGCCGGGCGAGCAGGTCGCCCAGCGGGTCCTTGACCGGTTCGGTGAAGGCTTCGGGGACGCCGACCGGGAGGGGGGTGCCGAGGGCGTCGCGCAGCCGCCCGGCGTCCTCGATGGCGGCCCAGCGCCGTTCGCCGGCGATCCGGACCTGGATCACCCGGCGGGCGGACTCCAGTTCCAGGGCCCAGAGCGGTTGGGCGCCGCGGGCGGTCAGCTCCGCCTCGGTGAGCGGGCCGAGCAGGCGCAGCGCGTCGGCGACGCCCTCGGCGTCCTTGATCCGGCGCTCGGGGGTGAGCCGCTGGAGCTCGGCCTCCAGCTCGGCCAGGACCTCCGGGTCGAGGAGCTCGCGCAGTTCGGCCTGGCCGAGGAGTTCGGAGAGCAGCCGGGAGTCGAGCGAGAGCGCGGCGGCCCGGCGTTCGGCGAGCGGGGAGTCCCCCTCGTACAGGAACTGGGCGACGTAGCCGAAGAGGAGCGAGCGGGCGAACGGGGAGGGCTCGGTGGTGGTGACCTCGATCAGGCGCACGGCGCGGGATTCGAGGTCCCCCATCAGCTCGACCAGGCCGGGGACGTCGAAGACGTCCTGGAGGCACTCGCGGACGGCCTCCAGGACGATCGGGAAGGAGCCGTACTCGGAGGCGACCTCCAGGAGCTGGGCGGAGCGCTGCCGCTGCTGCCACAGCGGGGTGCGGCGGCCGGGGCTGCGGCGGGGGAGCAGCAGGGCGCGGCCGGCGCACTCGCGGAAGCGGGAGGCGAACAGGGCGGAGCTGCCGACCTGGTCGGTGACGAGCTGTTCGATCTCGCCGGGCTCGAACAGGGCGGCGTCCGCGCCGACCGGGGCGTCGTCGGCGGGAGGCCGCCCGGAGGGGTTGCCGAAGTCGAAGTCGACGGACAGCAGGTCGGCGTCCGGGAGACGGAGCACGATGCCGTCGTCGGCGTGCATCACCTGCGGGTCGAGGCCGTGCTTCTCCCGCAGCCGGGCGCCGAGGGCGAGCGCCCAGGGGGCGTGCACCTGGGCGCCGAAGGGGGAGTGGATGACGATCCGCCAGTCGCCGAGTTCGTCGCGGAACCGCTCGACCACGATGGTGCGGTCGTCGGGGAGGTGGCCGCAGGCGGTGCGCTGCTCGGCGAGGTAGGCCAGCAGGTTGCCGGCGGCCCAGTCGTCCAGGCCGGCCCCGCGGAGCCGGGCGGTGGCGGCCTCGGTGTCGAGGGCGCCGAGCTCGCGGGTGAAGGCGCCGAGGGCGCGGCCGAGTTCGAGCGGGCGGCCGAGGGAGTCGCCCTTCCAGAACGGGAGGCGGCCCGGGACACCGGGGGCGGGTGTGACCAGCACCTTGTCGTGGGTGATCTCCTGGATCCGCCAGGAGGTGGTGCCGAGGGTGAAGACGTCGCCGACACGGGACTCGTAGACCATCTCCTCGTCCAGCTCCCCCACCCGTCCGCCCCCCTTCTTGGGGTCGGCCCCGGCGATGAAGACGCCGAACAGGCCGCGGTCCGGGATGGTGCCGCCGGAGGTGACGGCGAGCCGCTGCGCGCCGGGCCGGCCGGTCACGGTGCCGGCCACCCGGTCCCAGACCAGGCGGGGCCGCAGCTCGGCGAAGGCGTCCGAGGGGTAGCGGCCGGCCAGCATGTCGAGCACGGCGTCGAAGGCGGACTGGGGCAGGGAGGCGAACGGCGCGGCGCGGCGGACCACGGCGAGCAGCTCGTCGACCTGCCAGGTCTCCATCGCCGTCATGGCGACCAGCTGCTGCGCCAGTACGTCCAGCGGGTTGCGGGGGATGCGCAGCGCCTCGATCCGGCCGGTGCGCATCCGTTCGGTGACCACGGCGGACTGGACGAGGTCCCCGCGGTACTTGGGGAAGACGACGCCGGTGGAGACGGCACCGACCTGGTGGCCGGCCCGGCCGACGCGCTGCAGGCCGGAGGCGACCGAGGGCGGGGACTCGACCTGGACGACCAGTTCGACGGCGCCCATGTCGATCCCGAGCTCCAGGCTGGAGGTGGCGACCACGGCGGGCAGCCGGCCGGCCTTGAGCTCCTCCTCGACCAGGGCGCGCTGTTCCTTGGAGACCGAGCCGTGGTGGGCGCGGGCGATCACCGGCGGGGCGCCCTTGGCGGCGCCGGAGCCGCCCATCAGGAGGGCGGGGGCGTGGTCCTCGGGGAGGGCGGCGCCGGTGGCGCGCTCCAGGGCGATCTCGTTCAGCCGGTTGCAGAGCCGCTCGGCGAGGCGGCGGGAGTTGGCGAAGACGATGGTCGAGCGGTGCGCCTGGACGAGGTCGACGATCCGCTCCTCGACGTGCGGCCAGATCGAGTTCTGCCGGGCCGGGTCGTCGTCGGAGGCGCTGCCGGCGGTGGGGGAGGCGGGCAGGTCGTCGAGGTGGGGTACGGGCACCACCACGGAGAGGTCGAACTCCTTGGTGGACGGCGGCTGGACGACGACGGCGCCGCGCCCGGGGCTGAGGAAACGGGCCACCTCCTCGACCGGGCGGACGGTGGCGGAGAGGCCGATCCGGCGGGCCGGGCGGTCCAGCAGCGCGTCCAGCCGCTCCAGGGAGAGCGCCAGGTGGGCGCCGCGCTTGGTGCCCGCGACGGCGTGCACCTCGTCCAGGATCACCGTGTCGACGCCCCGCAGCGCCTCGCGGGAGGCCGAGGTGAGCAGCAGGAAGAGTGATTCGGGGGTGGTGATCAGGATGTCCGGCGGGTGCGTGGCGAAGCGGCGGCGGTCGGCGGCGGGGGTGTCGCCGGAGCGGATGCCGACCTGGACGTCGGGCTCGGGCAGGCCGAGCCGGACGGCGGCCTGCCGCAGGCCGGCCAGCGGGGCGCGGAGGTTCCGCTCGACGTCGACCGCGAGGGCCTTGAGCGGCGAGATGTAGAGGACCCGGCAGCGGCGCCCGGCCTCGTCGGGCGGCGGGACGGAGCTGAGCCGGTCCAGCGCGGACAGGAAGGCGGCGAGCGTCTTGCCGGAGCCGGTGGGGGCCACGACCAGGACGTCGGTCTCCCGGGCGATGGCGCGCCAGGCCTCGGCCTGGGCGGCGGTCGGGGCGGAGAAGGCGGCGCCGAACCAGGCCCGGGTGGCCGGGGCGAAGCCGGCCAGCGGGTCGGACGGGGACGGTGTCTGGGTCTGGGGCGCCATGCCCCCATGGTGCCGGGTGCCACTGACAGAGGGGGGACCCGGAGACGGCACGGCGGGTGTGTGGCCGTTCGGTGGAGCTGATCGGGCAAAACAGACAATCCGACCATATGGTGATGGTTCAGACCTGCGATGCCCCTGTGAAGACCAGCCCTCCGGTGGCCGCCCGACCGCGTCCGGCCACCGGGACCGACGAGCGGAGACCGTGCCATGGCGCAGGTGGACCCGTCCGGCCGCGGTCCCGTCCACGTCCCCGTCCGGACCGCCCGTACCGGCCCGGCCGCCCGGCGCCGGGTGCGGGGCCCCTTCCGGGTCCTGCTCGCCATGCTGCTCACCGCGCTCGTGGTGGGCGGCGCCGTGCCGTACGTCTCCGGGCCCGGCCGGTCGTACCTCAGCTACCTGGTCCTCGCCGAGCAGGCGGACGCCGCCGGGGCCGCCCTGGCCGCGGGAGAGGCCCGGGCGGCCGGCGGAGAGGTGGTTCAGGAGTACCCGCAGATCGGCGCCGTCCTCGCGTACGCCGCCGGGGGCTTCGCCGGCAAGGTCAGGGACCGGCCCGGGGTGGCCGCGGTCGGCGCGACCAGGACCGCGCCGGTGCCGGGGCCGCCCCGGTCGCTCGACGGGGCCGGCGACTTCGGCGCGGGAACGGTGCGGGCGGGGAGCGCGGACGGCCGGGACGACACCACCGCCACGGTGGCCGACCCGGGCGAGCACGACGCCTGGAACCTCGCCCTGCTCGGCGCCGCCGCCGGACCGGGCGGCGACGCCACCCCCAACCTGCTGGGCGGCCCGGACGCCCCCGCCGCCGGGGCCCTCGGCAAGGTGCTCGTCGCGGTGCTGGACTCCGGCGTCGACGACACCCACCCCGACCTGCGCGCCGCCGTCGACCCGAAGGCCTCCGCCTCCTGCGCCGACGGCCGCCCGGACGCCCGCACCGGCGCCTGGCGGCCCGACGACGGGGTCGGCGAGAGCGGCCACGGCACGCACGTCGCCGGGATCGTCGGCGCCGCCCGGGACGGCCGCGGCGTCAGCGGGGTCGCGCCGGGCGTCCGGATCGCCGCGGTCCGGCTGCTCGGTCCGCTCGGCCAGTACTACGCGGAGAACATCGTCTGCGGGATGCTCTGGGCCGCCGACCACGGCGCCAGGGCGATCAACAACAGCTACTTCGCGGACCCGTGGAAGTACAACTGCCCCGACGACCGCGACCAGGCCGCGCTGACCGCCGCCGTCGGCCGGGCGGCCGACTACGCCCGCCGCCGGGGTGCGGTGGTGGTCGCCTCGGCGGGCAACGACGGCCAGGACCTCGGCGCCCCCCGCCCCGACGAGCGCAGCCCGAACGACCGCACCGCCGGCCCGGCGGAGTCACGGTTCGTCGGCCCCGAGTGCGTGCGGCTGCCCGGAGAGCTGCCCGGCGTGGTCACGGTGACCGCCGTCAACCGGGACGGGCGTCCGTCCGCGTACACCAACCACGGACGCGGCAGGGTCTCGCTGGCCGCGCCCGGCGGCGACCCGGACGGCGGCGCCCAGGGGGCGGTCGTCTCCGACTGGCCCGGCGACCGCTACGCCGCGCTGGCCGGCACCTCGATGGCCGCCGCGCACGTCACGGGCGCCGTCGCGGTGGCCGCCGCGCTCCACCCGGACTGGGACGCCGGCCGGCTCGCCGACCTGCTGGCCGCCACCGCGGCGGCCGCCTGCCCGCCCGGCCCGCACGCCTGCGGCGACCGGCAGTACTACGGGGCGGGGACGCTGACGCTGCCGCGCTGACGCGGCGGGCGGGCCGGGCGGGGGCGAGGTCGCGGGCCGGGCGGGTCCCCGGCGGGTGCCGGGGGCGCGGCAGGGGCGTGAGGTGCGGAAAACCGGGTGACGGGCGGGGCGGGGTGGGTGAGGATCGGACCATGGAGGTCTTCCTCACCACCGAGCGGCTGGTGCTGCGCCGCTTCACCGCCGCCGACGCCGACCACCTGGAGGAGCTGGACGGCGACCCCGAGGTGATGCGCTACCTCACCGGTGGCCGGGCCACACCGCGCGAGGTCGTCGAGAGCACCCTGCTGCCGCTGTACTTCGACCACTACCGCCGGTACGGCGACCTCGGCTGGTGGGCCGCCGAGGATCGGACGGGCGGGGCCTTCCTGGGCTGGTTCGAGTTCCGGCCGCCGGACGGCGACCGCACCGAGGTCGAGCTCGGCTACCGCCTGCGGCGCGCTGCCTGGGGGCACGGCTACGCCACCGAGGGCGCCCGGGCGCTGATCCACCGGGGATTCACCGAGCTCGGGGTGGAGCGCGTGGTGGCCTACACGATGGCGGTCAACCACGGATCGCGGCGGGTGATGGAGAAGTCCGGGCTCTCCTACGTCCGGACCTTCCACGAGGATTACCCCGAAGCGATCCCGGGCAGTGAGTACGGCGAGGTCGAGTACGCACTGGTGGCGGCGGACCGGCGGGCCTGACGGCGGGCCGGTCCGGGATACTGGTGGGCATGAGGCTGACGGAGTTCTGGCGGCGGATGCACGCACACTTCGGCGAGGTGTACGCCGAGTCCTTCGCGACCGACCACGTGATGAGCGAGCTGGGCGGTCGGACGGTCCGGCAGGCGCTGGAGGCGGGCTGGGAGGCCAAGGACGTCTGGCGGGTGGTCTGCGAGACCCAGGGAGTCTCCGCGGTTCTCCGCTGATTCCGGCCCGATGCTCGAACGGGCGTCGGACATGGGTCAGACTGTGCGGGTGAAAAGCAGTGCAGAACCGCAGAATTCGGACAGGTCGGCGCAGGTCGCCGACGAGGCCGCGGGCTCCCCGCCCGCCTCGCCGCCCCGGACCGCCACCGACGGTCTCTGGGGTTCCGGGATGCCGCGCTGGCTGCCCCGGGCCATGGTGCTGGCACTGCTCATGGTCGGGCTGTTCCAGCTCGCCGACTGGGCGTTCCACCAGCTGATCGACCTCTTCGTGATGCTGCTGGTCTCCTTCTTCCTGTCCTTGGCCCTGGAGCCGGCGGTCGACCGGATGGCGGCCCGCGGGGTGCGCCGGGGGGTCGGCACCTTCCTGGTCTTCGTCGCGGTGGCGATCGCGGTGGGCGGTTTCCTGGCCGCGCTCGGCACCCTGCTGGTCGACCAGGTGGCGAAGATCGCGGGGGACCTGCCGCACCTGCTCGACAGCCTGATCGACTGGATCAACCGGACCTTCAACCAGGACCTCTCGCTGGACGAGCTGCAGAAGAAGCTGCTCAAGGACTCCGGCGCCATCGAGACCTACGCCCAGCAGGCCGCCGACAACGTCTGGGGCGTCTCCTCGACCCTGATCGGCGGACTGTTCCAGGCCTTCACCGTCGGCCTCTTCACCTTCTACTTCACCGCCGACGGCCCCCGGGTGCGACGGACCGTCTGTTCGCTGCTGCCGCCCGCCAAGCAGGGCGAGGTGCTGCGCGCCTGGGAGATCGCGCTGGCCAAGACCGGCGGCTACCTCTACTCCAGGGCGCTGCTCGCCGTGGCGTCGACGTTCGCGCACTGGGTGATGTTCGCCGTGGTGGACCTGCCGTACGCGGCCGCGCTGGCGATCTGGGTCGGCGTCATGTCGCAGTTCGTGCCGACCATCGGCACCTACCTGGCGGGGGCCCTGCCGGTGCTGGTGGCGCTCACCGTGGAGCCGGTGGACGCACTCTGGGTGCTGGCGTTCGTGGTGGTCTACCAGCAGATCGAGAACTACCTGCTGCACCCGCGGATCACGGCGAAGACGGTGGACGTCCACCCGGCGGTGGCGTTCGGTTCGGTGATCGCCGGGGCCGCGCTGCTCGGCGCGGTCGGCGCGCTCATCGCCATCCCGGCGGCAGCCACCCTGCAGGGCTTCGTGGGGACGTACGTGCGCCGCTACGAGGTGGCGACCGACCCGCGGATCGACCGGGGCGAGCAGCGCCGGCTGCGGCGGGCGCTGCGCCGGGAGGCGGCCCGCCGGCTGCGGCGGATGGTCGGCGGGGGGTCGGACGGCGCCGCGGGCAGGGGCGCCGGCTCGAACAAGGACGCCGGCTCGAACAAGGGCGCCGGGTCGGACCGGGGCGCCGGGTCGGACCGGGGCACCGGCGCGGGGCCCGGTGCCGGTCAGGGACCGAAGGGCGGGGACGGCAAGGAGGGCGGGGGGAAGCGGGGCGAGTAGGCCGAACGGCTTCGGCTTGAATCGAACACTTGTTCTTTGTACTCTCCGGCGAAGAGTTTTCCCCAGGCCGAGCCCGGTCAGGGTCGATTGTCAGTGGGACGCGCTAGCGTCGATGACGATGAAGCGCACAGCACAGAACCCGAGGGTGGAAGCCATGGCAGGCACGGACCGCGAGAAGGCTCTTGAGACCGCACTCGCCCAGATCGAGCGGCAGTTCGGCAAGGGCTCGGTGATGCGCCTGGGCGAGAAGGCCAACGAGCCGATCGACGTGATCCCCACCGGGTCCACCGCCCTGGACGTCGCCCTCGGCGTCGGCGGCATCCCGCGCGGCCGGGTGGTGGAGATCTACGGTCCCGAGTCCTCCGGCAAGACCACGCTGACCCTGCACCTGGCGGCCAACGCCCAGCGGGCCGGCGGCACGGTCGCCTTCGTCGACGCGGAGCACGCGCTCGACCCGGACTACGCCAAGAAGCTCGGCGTGGACACCGACGCCCTGCTGGTCAGCCAGCCGGACACCGGCGAGCAGGCCCTGGAGATCACCGACATGCTGATCCGCTCCGGCGCGATCGACCTGGTGATCATCGACTCGGTCGCCGCGCTGGTCCCGCGCGCGGAGATCGAGGGCGAGATGGGCGACTCGCACGTCGGCCTGCAGGCCCGGCTGATGAGCCAGGCACTGCGGAAGATCGCCGGTGCGCTGAACCAGTCGAACACCACCGCGGTGTTCATCAACCAGCTGCGCGAGAAGATCGGCGTCATGTTCGGCTCGCCGGAGACCACGACCGGTGGCCGCGCGCTGAAGTTCTACGCCTCGGTCCGTCTCGACATCCGCCGGATCGAGACCCTGAAGGACGGCACCGAGGCGGTCGGTAACCGCACCCGGGTCAAGGTCGTCAAGAACAAGGTCGCCGCGCCGTTCAAGCAGGCCGAGTTCGACATCCTCTACGGCGTGGGCATCAGCCGCGAGGGCGGTCTGATCGATATGGGCGTCGAGCACGGCTTCATCCGCAAGTCGGGTGCCTGGTACACCTACGAGGGCGACCAGCTCGGCCAGGGCAAGGAGAACGCCCGCAACTTCCTGAAGGACAACCCGCAGCTGGCCGACGAGATCGAGCGGAAGATCAAGAGCAAGCTCGGCATCGGCCCGAAGACGGCGGAGCCGGTCGAGGCCGAGGCTGCGGACACCGCCGAGGGCGGGGCCAAGCCGATCACCGCGACCGCCGCCAAGACGGCCGCGGCGAAGAAGACGGCGGCGGCCGCCAAGGCCTGATCCGTTGACGCAGCACAGTGGGCCGGCGGGCAGCGCGCCGGTGGACGGCCCGGACGACGATGACGACGGCCCGCCGGACTGGTTCGCGGCCGTGGCCGACCCCGCGCCGGCAGCACCGCCGCCGGCCCGGGCGGCGGACCGGCGGCCGTCCGGTCGAGCAGCGGCGGACGGCCCGGCGGACGCGGGCGACCTCGGGTTGGTCACGGCCTCCGAGCTGCCCGCAGGGCGGCGCCGTCGCCGTTCGGCGCTGGAGGAGGAGAGCTCCGGCCCCGGTGCCGGGGAGAGCCGGGCCGGGGCGGCCGGTCACGGGGGTGTGGCCGCCCCGGCCCGATCTGCAGCGTCCCGGACCGCAGCGCCCTCCGCCGGGCGGCCCGCGTCCGGGCGGCGGTCCCGTGGGCGGGCCGGGCGGTCGGAGCCGAGCGAGGCGCCGGGCACCGACGCGCCCCGACGCTCCCGGGCGGAGGAGTCCGTCGACCCCGCGACGCGGGCACGGGACATCTGCCTGCGGCTGCTCACCGGCGCGGCCAAGAGCCGCAAACAGCTCGCCGACGCCCTGCGCAAACGGGAGATCCCGGACGAGGTCACCGAGGAGGTGCTGACCCGGCTGGAGGAGGTCGGTCTGATCGACGACGCGGCCTTCGCCCGGGCGTGGGTGGAATCCCGGCACGCCGTCCGCGGACTCTCCCGTCGGGCGCTGGCCCAGGAGCTGCGGACCAGGGGAGTGACCGGGGAGCAGGCCGAGCAGGCCCTCGCCCAGCTCGACCACGACGACGAGACCGAGGCGGCCCGGGCCCTGGTCGACCGCCGGCTCCGGACCACCCGGGGCCTGGAGCGGCAGGCCCGGACGCGCCGGCTGGTCGGCATGCTGGCCCGGCGCGGCTACTCCGAGGGCCTGGCCTTCCGGGTGGTCCGCGCGGCGTTGGACGAGGAGGAGCCCGCGGAGTCGGTGGACGCCGGAACGGACGGGGACGGACCGTCCGATGCCTGGGACTGACGCCCGGGACTGACACCGGGGACTGACGCCCGGTCGGCTCCGGGCGGATCGTGGGGTCGGCCGACTACCAAGCCAGTCTTGACCGTTTCGTGACCCGCGCTTAGCCTCGCACTCAGTGCGGGAGCACATCGATCATTCCTCGGCCGCCCCCGGCCGGTCGCCCGGTCGCCTCCGTGACCAGGCAGGTCCGGGACCGGCCGCGCGGTTGGTCCCGGGCGTCGTGCCGCCACGGGACGGGGAGTGGGCAGGATGAGGATCGCGGTGAGTGCCGGATCGGCCACCTCCTCGCTGGTGGCGGTCCTGCCGGCCGTCGCCGTGGTGGCCGTCGTCGGAGTGGCGGTCCGGCTGACCGTCGGGCGTCTGCGGCACGTGCGGCGTCGGGACGCCGCCGAGACCGAGCGGACCAGGCAGCGGGCGGAGCAGCAGGCCGCCCGGCTCCGGGCCGAACTCGACCGGCGCGAGGAGCGGTTGACCGAGGAGCTCGACCGGCTCCGGACGCGCGAGGGCGAACTGGCCGAACGCTCGGCCGCGTTGGAGCGGGCCCGGGGCGAGGCGGCGGCACTGGTCCGCCGCCGGGCCGAGGAACTGGAGCGGACCGCCGGGCTCTCGGCGGACCAGGCCCGCGCCGAACTCGTCCGCGAGGCGGCGTCCGAGGCCCGCCGGGAGGCGGCGGTCACCGTCCGGGAGATCGAGCGCGAGGCCCGCGACGAGGGTGAGCAGCGGGCCCGGGGGATCGTCGCCGGGGCGATCCAGCGGCTGGCGGCCGAGCAGACCGCCGAGACCGCGGTGTCGTCGTTCCGGCTGCCGAACGAGGAGATGAAGGGCCGGGTGATCGGGCGTGAGGGCCGGAACATCCGGACGTTCGAGGCCGTCACGGGCGTCAACCTGATCATCGACGACACCCCGGCGGTGGTGCAGCTCTCCTGCTTCGACCCGGTCCGCCGGGAGGCGGCCCGGCTCACCCTGGAGCACCTCGTCGAGGACGGCCGGATCCACCCGTTGCGGATCGAGCACGTCCACGAGCGCAGCCGTGAGGAGGTCGAGCGGCGCTGCGTGCGGGCCGGCGAGGACGCGCTGCTGGCCGTGCGAATCGGCGGGATGCATCCGGACCTGGTCCGCACCCTCGGCACGCTCCGCTACCGCGCCTCGTACGGGCAGAACGTACTGGGCCACCTGGTGGAGTCGGCGCACCTGGCCGGGCTGATGGCCGCCGAGCTGGGGGTGGACCCGGAACCGGTGCGCCGCGCGGCGCTGCTGCACGACATCGGCAAGGCGCTCAGCCACGAGGTGGAGGGGAGCCACGCGGCGGTCGGCGCGGACCTCGCCCGGCGGCACGGCGAGTCGGCGGACGTGGTGCACGCGATAGCGGCGCACCACGGGGAGGTGGATCCGCGGACCGTCGAGGCGG
The DNA here is from genome assembly GCF_042722765.1 of Kitasatospora sp. NPDC058406. NCBI lineage: Bacteria > Bacillati > Actinomycetota > Actinomycetes > Kitasatosporales > Streptomycetaceae > Kitasatospora > Kitasatospora sp. NPDC058406. The sequence goes on along the minus strand of NZ_JBHXKE010000050.1, from coordinate 10,937 downwards.
TGCTCACCCAGGCGGCCGACGCCTGTTCGGGCGGTCGGCCCGGCGCGCGCAGGGAGTCGTCGGAGACGTACGTGCGCCGGCTGGAGCGGTTGGAGGAGATCGCCCGGGCGCACGACGGCGTGGCCGCGGTGTACGCGATGCAGGCCGGCCGGGAGGTCCGGGTGATGGTCCGGCCGGAGGTGGTGGACGACCTCCGGGCGCAGGTGATCGCCCGTGAGGTCGCCAGGAAGGTCTCCGAGGAGCTGACCTATCCGGGTCAGATCCGGGTCACGGTGGTCCGGGAGAGCCGGGTCACCGAGGTGGCCCGCTAGGTTCGGCGGCCGGCTCGGGCTCCGACCCGGCCGCGGGTTCGGCCGCGGAACCGGCTCCCGACCGGGGCTCGGCGTCGGGCTCGGTGACGGCCTCGGGCTCGGTCTCTCCGCCGGTCAGCGAGGCCGGACCGCCCCGGGCCCCGTCGGCCAGGGCCCGGAGGTCCTCGGCCGCTGCGCCCCGGGTGACCCCGACCAGGTGCCCGTCGGGCCGGATCAGGAGGACGGTGTGCGGTCCGGCCCCCGGGTAGGCCTCGGTGACCAGGACCTCGGCCGGCACCGGCAGCGACGCGGCGACCTCGGCCAGCCGGGGCATCAGCCCGGCTCCCAGCCAGTGCTCGGCGGACCAGACGGTGGTACCGGGGGCGACCAGCAGCAGCAGGAAGTGGGTGCCGAGGCGGGCGTGCAACTGGTCCGGGGTGCCGTCGGCGGCGAGTACCGGCAGGTCCGGGACGAGCACGCCGGGGGCGGTGGCTGGCAGCAGTTCGCTGAGCGTGGTGGTGCCGCGCGCGCCGCGCTGGACCGGGACCCGGCCGGGCACGCCGGAGGGGGCCGCCGGGTAGGCGGGGACGCCGCCGAACCGGCCGGTGCCCAGCTGGCCGTCGGCGAGCATCGGCGCGTGCTTGCGGAACGAGCCGGTGAAGAGCGAGCGGCGGGTGGCCTGCCAGCCGCGCAGCGGGCGCAGCAGTGGCATGGCCTGGTCGACCGCGCGCAGCCGGGCGCCGACCGCGCCGCGCCGCTCGGACTCGTACCCGTCGAGGAGGGATCCGCCGGGCTGGGGGCCGCCGGAGTGGAGGTGCCACGCGAGGGAGAGCCGCCAGGCGAGGTTGTCGGCGTCGCGCAGGCCGTCGGCGAGGTTCTGCATGCCGAGTGCGCCGTGCAGGTGGGCGGCGTCGCCGGCGAGGAAGCAGCGGCCGCTGCGGAAGCGGGCGGCCAGCCGCTGCTGGGCGGTGTGGTCGGCGGCGGCGAGCAGGTCGAAGCGGGGGAGCTCGCCGCACCAGCCGGTGAGCGTGGCGGTGACCCGGGTGAGCAGGGTGTCGCCGGTGACGATGCCGGGCCAGGTGGCGTGCGGGTCGACCGTCTCGGCGGGCGCCGGCCGGCCGGGGGGCAGCCGCCAGTCCAGCCGCCAGACGCCGTGCGGCAGCGGGCGGGCGGAGGCCTCGCGGTCGCCGCGCCACGGGGGCTCGCGGTGCAGCCGGGGCTCGGTGAACGGCAGGTCGACCCGGACGGTGGCGATGGCGCTGCGGTCGACGGCCGGGCGGCCGGGGAAGCGGATCTTCAGGAGCTTGCGGACGGTGGACCGGGCGCCGTCGCAGCCGACGAGGTGGCTGCCGCGCCACCAGGTCTCGGTGCCGTCCTGCGGGTTGCGGGTGTGGACGCTGACGCCGTCGCGGTCCTGGTCGAGCCGGGTGACCCGGCTGAGCGGGACCAGCCTGACCAGGGGGGTGCCGGTGAGGGCGTCCCGCAGGCCGCGCTGGAGCCGGTGCTGGGGCAGGTGCAGGACCGGGGTGTCGGCGAGGTCGATCCGGAGCACCTCCTGGCGGCGTCGCCAGATGGTGAAGGCGTCCCACCGGGCGGCGTCGGCGACGGCCCGGGGGTAGCCGATCCGGCTCAGGAGGGCGGCGGTGTCGGCGCCGAGGACGACGCTGCGCGGGCTCTCGGGGGAGAGCCCGGAGCCCTCGTCGAGGACGACGGTCGGCACCTCGTGCCGGGCGAGGGCGAGGGCCAGGGCCAGGCCGACCGGCCCGGCCCCGACCACGATCACCGGGTCCATGCCGGGACCTCCGGGCACGGACGGTCCGGTGCGGCGCGGCCGGGGACCTCCGGGCAGGGGCAGGTCGACGGGGTGGCGTCATATGCCGCGTGGATGCTCCCGGATGGTGTCACGAAGAGCAATGCAACAGTTCACCTGCGTGTCCGTCAAGCAGCAGCTGAAGTGCGCCGGTTCGCGCCGCGTCGGCCACGTGCCTCGATCCACCGGGCGAGCGCGGTGAGCAGCAGGCACATCGCGATGTAGATCGGCCCGATCACCAGCACCACGGGGATGTAGGGGAAGCCCGCGGCATTGAGCGGCTGGGTGGCGATGGCCTTGCCGACGAACAACAGCTCGGGGTAGGTGATGATGAAGCCGAGCGACGTGTCCTTGAGGGTGACGACCAGCTGGCCGATCATCGTGGGCAGCATCGAGCGGACCGCCTGCGGGACCAGGATGGTGGTCATCACCTGGCTCTTGCGCAGGCCGAGCGCGTATCCGGCCTCCCCCTGGCCCCGCGGGACGGCGTTGACGCCGCTGCGGATGATCTCGGCCTGGACCGAGCCGTTGTAGAGCGTGAGCCCGAGCACCAGGGCCCACATCGGCTCCTTGGCGAAGAAGGCGTAGTAGAGCGCGACGATCAGGATCAGCAGCGGCATCGCCCGGAAGAACTGGACGAAGGAGACGGCCGCCCAGCGCACCGGCCGGTGGTCGGAGAGCTGTCCGGCGGCGAGCAGCGCGCCCAGGGCGAGCGAGCCCGCGGCGGCCAGCGCGAAGGCCTCCACGGTGGCCAGCAGGCCGTCGACGATCCGCTGCTGGATGGTGTTGTACGCGAACGCGTCCCAGAGCTCGGCCTCGAACTGGCCGTTGTCGGCGAGCGCCGTGACGGCGTACCAGAGCAGGCCGGCGATCGCGAGCAGCGACAGGACGCCGAACGCGCGGTAGCGGGAACGGGCCCGCGGGCCGGGGGCGTCGTAGAGGACGCTGGCCGTGGAGGGGCGGGTGAAGAGGGAGATCATCGGGCCACCGCCAGTCGGGTCTCCAGGAAGCGGAACAGCAGGGCGATGGTGGCGCTGATCGCGAGATAGGCGCAGGCCACCCAGAAGAAGATCGCGAAGATCGAGTAGCCGTCCTCGGAGAAGGTCTGCTGCGCGCTGTACAGCTCGCTGACGCTGAACGCGCCGGCGATCGCCGAGTTCCTCGGCAGGGCGATGAAGACGCTGCTCATCGGGGCCAGTACGGTCCGCGCCGCCTGCGGCAGGACGATCTGGGTGAGGGTCTGGCCGAAGGTCATGCCGAGGCTGCGGGCGGCCTCGGCCTGGCCGAGGGGCACGGTGTTGATGCCCGAGCGCAGCACCTCGCAGACGAACGCGGCGGTGTACCCGCCGAGGGCCAGCACCGCGAAGGTGAGGTGGTCGAAGTGCACGCCGAGCGGCGGGAGCCCGAACGTCACGGCGAAGAACAGCAGGGTGAGCGGGGTGTTGCGGAAGAGCGTCACCCAGGCCGTGCCGAAGCCGCGCAGCACCGGGACGGGGGAGACCCGGAAGGCCGCCAGCAGGGTGCCCAGCAGCAGGGCGAGCAGCGCGCTGAGCGCGCTCAGCTCGATCGTCTGCAGGAAGCCGTCGCGGAACAGCGCGAAGTTGCCGTCCTCGAACAGGAATCCCATCCGGCGGCCCTCCTCTCAGGGGGTCGGTGATTCAGGTGGTCCGGGGGAGGGTGGTCGCCGCCGGACGGGGCCGGCGGCGACCGGGGGTCAGTAGCGCTCCAGGGCCGGCGGCTGCGGGGCGGTCGAGCCGGAGAGGCCGAGGGTGGCGTCGTAGGCCTTCTTCCAGTCGCCGTTGTCCTGGTGGGCCTTGAGCGCGTCGCTGATCGCGTCGCGGAGCGCCTTGTCGTCCTTGTTCAGGCCGACGCCGTAGTTCTCCTTGGTGAACGGCTTGCCGACCACCTTGAGCTTGGGCGCGTACTTGGAGGCGTAGCCCTTGAGGATGGCGTCGTCGGTGGTGACCGCGTCGACCTCGCCGGACATCAGCTTCTCGACGCAGGCCGAGTAGGTGTCGAACTGGGTGATCTTCGGCGAGTACTGCTGGATGTTCTTGATCGAGGTGGAGCCGGTGGCGGTGCAGACGTTCTTGCCGTTGACCGACTCCGGGCCGGTGATCGTGGTGTTGTCGGACTTCACCAGCAGGTCCTGGCCGGCGATGTAGTACGGGCCGGCGAAGGAGACGGACTTCTTGCGCTCGTCGTTGATGCTGTAGGTGCCGACGTAGAAGTCGATCTGGCCCTTGGAGATCGCGGGCTCGCGCTGCGAGGAGACCAGGGTCTGCCACTTGATCTGCTGCGGCGTGAAGCCGAGGTCGGCGGCGACCATCTTGGCGATCTCGATGTCGAAGCCGCTGCGGTCGTTGGTGGCGAGGTCCTCCCAGCCGAGGAACGGCTGGTCGGACTTGGCGCCGATGATCAGCTGGCCGCGCTTCCTCGCCTCGGCCAGGGCGGGCGAGTCCACCTTGACGTCGGACTTCACGGCGTAGGTGGGCAGGGCCGGCGCGGAGCTGCTGCCGGAGCTCGCCTTGTCGGCGCCCGGCGTGCCGTCCTTTCCGCAGGCGGCGGTGGCGGTGAGCGCGACGGCACAGAGCGCGACGGCGAAGGTGCGACGAGTCCTCATGAGGGTAGCTCTCCTGGGGCTTGGCCACGGTTCAACCGGGCTCTGGCGGAGGGAAGTTCGTTTGCGGCAGGCGGGCCGGCGGCGGCGCCCGTGCCGCCGGCGGCCGGAGCCGGCCCGGCGGGTCAGTGGTGCAGGATCTTCGAGAGGAAGTCCTTGGCGCGGTCCGACCGGGGCGCCGTGAAGAAGGCCTCGGGGGTGTTCTGCTCGACGATCCGGCCGTCGGCCATGAAGAGCACCCGGTTGGCGGCGGAGCGGGCGAAGCCCATCTCGTGGGTGACGACGACCATCGTCATGCCGTCGGCGGCCAGCTGGCGCATGACCTCCAGCACCTCGTTGATCATCTCGGGGTCGAGCGCCGAGGTGGGCTCGTCGAAGAGCATCACCTTGGGGTTCATCGCCAGCGCCCGGGCGATCGCGACGCGCTGCTGCTGCCCGCCGGACAGCTGGGCCGGGAACTTGTCGGCCTGCGCGGCGACGCCGACCCGCTCCAGCAGCTCCCGGGCGGTCCGCACGGCCTGGTCCCGGGCGATGCCGCGGACCTTGACCTGCCCGATCACCACGTTCTCCAGCACGGTCTTGTGCGCGAACAGGTTGAAGCTCTGGAACACCATGCCGACCTCGGCCCGCAGCCGGGCGAGCTCCCGGCCCTCGGCGGGCAGCGGGCGGCCGTCGATGGAGATCGTGCCGGAGTCGATGGTCTCCAGCCGGTTGATCGTCCGGCAGAGCGTGGACTTGCCCGAGCCGGAGGGCCCGATCAGGACCACCACCTCGCCCTGGGCGATCTCCAGGTCGATGTCCTGGAGCACGTGCAGTGCGCCGAAGTGCTTGTTCACATTGCGCAGGACCACCAGAGGAGCGGCGTCGGCGCGGGAGTCCTTGGTGAGGCTCGTGGTCATCGCGCCTGCTCCCTCGTGTCGGCCCAGGGGAGGCGAACTCCCTTGGGCGGCAATGGTGGTAGGAATCCCGAGGGCCGCGGCCGGCGGAGCCGCAGCCCTCGGTGGGCTGACCATAGGAGCCCTGACGGTGTCACGTCAGCCGATCTGAGCGGAACTTGAGGATCACGATCCGGCCACACGACGGGTGCGGACTGTTCACCGGGGCCCTGTACGGGCACAGTGACAGCGTCCGGCGCCCCCTGTGACGGCCCCGCCGGGCCGCGGTGACAGCGGGCGCCCGCCCCGCCGCTCCCCGTCCCACCGGGTTCCGGCGGCCGGTCGAGCCTGGCGCCCGGGCCCCGGCTGGCCCATACTGCGCAGGACCGGGACCTGCCCGGGAGGGGGGCCGTGGCGACCACGAGAAGACCCCCGGGAACGTCGGGGAGAGGAGGAAGAACCGAGATGCGACTACTGCTCGTGGAGGACGACGAACGCGTGGCCGCGGCACTCGTCGCGGTGCTGGGCCGGCACGGTTTCCAGGTCAGACACGCCCGCAGCGGCCACGAGGCGCTCGACGCGCTGGTACCGGACGGCAACGAGCCCTACCGGGTGGTCCTGCTCGACCTCGGACTGCCCGACCGCGACGGTTTCGAGGTGTGCAGCCGGATCCGCGCCGGCAGCGGCGTACCGGTGATCATGGTGACCGCGCGCGCCGACATCCGCTCCCGGATCCACGGCCTCAACCTGGGCGCCGACGACTACGTCACCAAGCCCTACGACATGGGCGAGCTGCTCGCCCGGATCCACGCCGTGGCCCGCCGCGGCACCGCGCCGGCCGCCGTCGCCGCCCCCGCGCCGGACGCCGTGCCGCAGCAGCGCGGCCCGCTGGAGTCCCGCGGCATCGTGATCGACCGCGAGCGCCGCCGGGTCAGCGTGGACGGCCGGGACGTGCCGCTCACCCGCAAGGAGTTCGACCTGCTGGCGCTGCTCGCCCAGAGCCCCGGCGTGGTCTACCGCCGCGAGCAGATCTTCAGCGAGGTCTGGCGCAGCGGTTGGGAGGGCAACGGCCGCACCCTCGAGGTGCACATCGGTTCGCTGCGCACCAAGCTCGCCCTGCCCGGCCTGGTCGAGGCCGTCCGGGGCGTCGGCTACCGGCTGATCCCCGAGTCCCCGGCCGCCGTCGCCGAGACGCCGCCCCCGGCCCGCGCGGAGCACTGACCGCACGTGCGCACCCGCCTTCTCGGCATCCTGATCGCGCTGATGCTCTGCGTCCTCGCCGCGCTCGGACTGCCGCTCGCCGCCGCGGTCGCGGCCGCCGAGCAGAGCCGGGTGGTGGTCGACCGCCTGGACGACGCCGCCCGGTTCGCCCAGGACCTGCCCACCTCGGGCGTGTCCGGCCTGGAGTCCGCGCTCAAGGGCGACCCGCAGCCGGCCCCCGGCGACCTCAGCCGCCGGCACGCCCTGGGCAACGAGGTGGTCCGCTACCACGAGCTGTACGGGGTGCGGATCGGCATCTTCCAGCGCGACGGCATGCCGATCGCGGTCGCCCCGGCCGACTGGCGGGTGCCGGTCGCCGGCTGGGGCGAGCAGGCCTTCCAGGAGGCGCTCGACGGCCGGCGCAGCCACAACCCGCCCCAGGTCTGGCCGTGGACCCCGGACCGGACGCTCACCGTCGCGACCCCGGTGGTCCGGGACGGCGACGTGGTCGCGGTAGTGCTCAGCGAGTCCCCGACCGGCGCGCTGCGCACCCGCGTCCTGCACCGCTGGCTGGTGATCGGAGCCGGTGAGGCCGCCGCGATGATCGTCGCGGTGCTGCTGGCCGGCCGGCTCACCGAATGGGTGCTGCGCCCGGTCCGCACCCTGGACCGGGCCACCCACGACATCGCCACCGGCCGGATGAACGCCCGGGTGGCGCCCGGCGGCGGACCGCCCGAGCTGCAGCGGCTGGCCCGGTCGTTCAACGAGATGGCCGACCACGTGGTGCTCGCCCTCGACCAGCAGAAGGCCTTCGTCGCGGACGCCTCGCACCAGCTGCGCAACCCGCTGGCGGCGCTGCTGCTGCGGGTCGAGGTGCTGGGCCTGGAGCTGCCCGAGGGGCACGACGAGGAGCTCGGCGGGGTCCGCGAGGAGGGTGTCCGGCTGGCCCGCGTGCTGGACGACCTGCTCGGGCTGGCCACCGCCGAGCACGCCCGCCCCGAGCCGGAGCCGACCGACCTCGCCGTGCTCGCCCTCGCCAGGGCCGACGCCTGGCGGCCGGTGGCCGCGCAGCGCGGGATCGAGCTGGCCTGGGAGGGACCGGCCCTGGCGCTCGGCCTGGCGGATCCGATCGGCTTCGGGAGCGCGTTGGACGCGGTGCTCGACAACGCGATCAAGTTCGGGCCGGACGGGAGCCGGGTGCGGGTGCTGGTCGCGGTACGGCGTGACGAGGTCGCGGTGACCGTCTCGGACCGGGGGCCGGGCCTCACCGAGGAGGAACTGGCCCGGGCCGGCGACCGGTTCTGGCGCAGCGCGCGCCACCAGAACGTGGACGGCTCGGGCCTCGGGCTGTCGATCGCCCGCACCCTGCTGCAGGCGGCGGGCGGCTCGCTGACCTTCGGCGCGGTCGTGCCGACCGGTCTGGCGGTCACCCTGGCGGTGCCGCGGGCGACCAGGAAGCAGCTCTAGAGCGCCCCGCCCCGGCCCCGGCGGCAGCCGGGGCGGCCGCTACGGCTTGACCGAGCGGTAGTAGCGCATCGCGCCCTCGTGCAGCGGGAGCGGGTCGGTGTAGACGGCGGTGCGCAGGTCGACGAGCTGGGCGGCGTGCACCTGGGCGCCGATCTGGTCGCGGCTGTCTATCACCGCCCCGGTCATGCCCTGGACCAGGTCGTCGTCGACGTCGGCCCGGGTGATCAGCAGGTTGGGGACGGCCACGGTGGCCACGGCGTCCTTGGGCTCGGCGTTGGGGTAGGTGCCCTTCGGCATGGTGGCCGCGCGGTAGGCGTCGGTGCCGCCGCCCTCGACCTTGTGGACCGCCTCGGCGAGGTCGCCGAGCGGCACGATCCTGATCCGGACGTGGTCGGACAGGTCGGTCAGCGCGCTGGTCGGCAGTCCGCCGGACCAGAAGAACGCGTCCAGCTCGCCGGCCCGCAGGCCGTCGGCCGCGTCGCCGATGCCCAGGAAGGCGGGCTTGATGTCGCGGTCCGGGTCCAGGCCGGCGGCGGCCAGCAGCCGCCGGGTGACCAGGTTGACCCCGGACAGCGACTGGCCGACGCCCACCCGCAGGCCCTTCAGGTCGGCCGTCCGGCGGACCGGCGAGGAGGCCGGGACGACCAGCTGGAGGTAGTCGTCGTAGAGCCGGGCGATCGCCCGGAGCTTCTCCCGGCCGGGCCCGGAGTACTGGGCGACGGCGTCGGCGGTGGCGATCGCGAAGTCGTCGCGGCCGTTGGTCACCCGGGCCAGGTTGTCGATCGACCCCTCCGAGTTGTCCAGCCGCAGCCGGACCCCCGGCATCGCCTTGGCGACGTGGGTCTCCAGCAGCTGCCCGTACCGGTCGTACACCCCGCGCTTCACCCCGGTGGCGAAACCGGTGTCGCCCTGCGGGTAACCGGGCGAGCGGCTCTCCGAGAGCCACCAGCCGCTGAGGCCCGCCGCCACCAGGACCAGCACCATCGCCACCCGCCAGAGCGGGCGGCGGGCCGCCGTGCGGACGGCGCTGCCGAGGTGGGTGCGGGTGTCGGGGGCCATGCAGGGATAGTGCCAGGCGCATGCGGCGAACGGGAGGGGAAAGTCGTTCGCGGCTGCCCGTACCCTGGTCGGGTGAGCGGTGACAGCGGATCGAAGAGCTACAGGGTCGTCACGTACGGCTGCCAGATGAACGTCCATGACTCCGAGCGGCTCTCCGGGCTGCTCGAGGACGCCGGGTACGTGAAGGCCGGGCAGGAGGGCGACCCCGACCTGGTCGTCTTCAACACCTGCGCGGTCCGGGAGAACGCCGACAACAAGCTGTACGGCAACCTCGGGCAGCTGGCACCGGTCAAGACCCGTCACAAGGGCATGCAGATCGCCGTCGGCGGCTGCCTGGCCCAGAAGGACCGCGACACCATCGTCCGCAAGGCCCCCTGGGTCGACGTGGTCTTCGGCACCCACAACATCGGGCACCTGCCGGCGCTGCTGGAGCGGGCCGCGGTCGAGCGCAAGGCCCAGGTCGAGATCCTGGAGTCGCTGGAGACCTTCCCCTCCACCCTGCCCACCCGCCGCGAGTCCGCGTACGCCGCGTGGGTCGCGATCTCGGTCGGCTGCAACAACACCTGCACCTTCTGCATCGTCCCGGCGCTGCGCGGCAAGGAGGAGGACCGCCGCCCCGGCGACGTCCTCGCCGAGATCGAGGCGCTGGTCGACGAGGGCGTCATCGAGGTCACCCTGCTCGGCCAGAACGTCAACGCCTACGGCTCCGACCTGGGCGACCGCGAGGCGTTCTCCAAGCTGCTGCGCGCCGCCGGGCAGATCGAGGGCCTGGAGCGGATCCGCTTCACCTCGCCGCACCCGCGCGACTTCACCGACGACGTGATCGCCGCGATGGCCGAGACCCCGAACGTGATGCACCAGCTGCACATGCCGCTGCAGTCGGGCTCGGACACCGTGCTGAAGGCGATGCGCCGCTCGTACCGGCAGGAGCGCTTCCTGGGCATCATCCGCAAGGTGCGGGAGGCGATGCCGGACGCCGCCATCTCCACCGACATCATCGTGGGCTTCCCCGGCGAGACCGAGGAGGACTTCGAGCAGACCATGCACACGGTCCGCGAGGCCCGCTTCACCAACGCCTTCACCTTCCAGTACTCCAAGCGCCCCGGCACCCCGGCGGCCGACATGGCGGACCAGATCCCCAAGGCCGTCGTCCAGGCCCGCTACGACCGGCTGATCGCCCTCCAGGAGGAGATCTCCTGGGACGAGAACAAGAAGCAGGTCGGCCGCACCCTGGAGGTCCTGGTCGCCGAGGGCGAGGGCAAGAAGGACGACAAGACCGACCGGCTCTCCGGCCGCGCCCCCGACAACCGGCTGGTCCACTTCACCCGCCCGTCGGAGCCGGTCCGGCCCGGCGACATGGTCACGGTGGAGATCACCTACGCGGCCCCGCACCACCTGCTGGCCGAGGGGCCGGCCCTCGCGGTGCGCCGCACCCGGGCCGGGGACGCCTGGGAGAAGCGCCAGGCCCGGCCGGCCGCCAAGCCGGCCGGCGTGATGCTGGGCCTGCCGTCCGTCGGCGCCCCGGCGGCGCTGCCGCTCGCCGCCCCGGCGGGCGGCTGCTGCTGCGACTGAGCGAGCTCCGCGCGCGGCGGCCCGGCGGGATCACGGATCCGGCC
>NZ_JBHXKE010000049.1:0-42628 GCF_042722765.1 Kitasatospora sp. NPDC058406 | reverse complement strand
GCCCCGCCCGGCCCCGGGGGCGGCGCGGCGCCCCCCCCGCGGCCTTGCCCCGGCCCCCCTCCCCGGCGGGGAGGGGGCCCTGCGCGGAACCGGTCAGGCCGTGGCCGCGGCCTTCGGGCCGGACTGCGCCGGGACGACGGCCGCCGGGGCGTCCGCGTAGAGGTCGCCGGTGGGGTTGTTGTAGGCCACCAGGTCGAGGGTCTTCTCCCGGGCGGCGACCACGATCGGCACGAGGGCCTGGCCGGCGACGTTGGTCGCGGTGCGGATCATGTCGAGGATCGGGTCGATCGCCAGCAGCAGGCCGACGCCCTCCAGGGGCAGGCCCAGGGTGGAGAGGGTCAGGGTCAGCATCACGATCGCGCCGGTGAGACCGGCCGTGGCGGCCGAGCCGACGACCGAGACGAAGGCGATCAGCAGGTAGTCCTTGATGCCGAGGTCGATGCCGTAGACCTGGGCGACGAAGATCGCGGCCAGCGACGGGTAGATCGCGGCGCAGCCGTCCATCTTCGTGGTGGCACCGAACGGCACCGCGAACGAGGCGTACTCGCTCGGCACGCCGAGGCGCTCGGTGACGCGACGGGTGACCGGCAGGGTGCCGACCGAGGAGCGGGAGACGAAGGCCAGCTGGATGGCGGGCCAGGCGCCCTTGAAGAAGTTCAGCGGGTTGAGGCCGGCGGCGAACTTCAGCAGCAGGGAGTAGACGACGAACAGCACCAGCGCGCAACCGACGTAGATGTCGACGGTCAGGACGGTGAAGGGCTTCAGCAGGTCCCAGCCGTACTTGGCGACGGACTTGCCGATGAGGCCGAGGGTGCCGAGCGGCGAGAGCCGGATGACCCACCACAGGGCGGTCTGGATCAGCTCCAGGACGGACTCGCTGAGCTTGAGGACCGGCTCGGCCTTCGCGCCGAGCTTGAGGATCGCCGCGCCGGCCACGACCGCCAGGAAGACGATCTGCAGGACCTCGACCTCGGTGAACGCGGTGACGATGTTGGTCGGGAAGATCCCGGTCAGGAAGTCGATCCAGCTGCCGGTGGACTTCGGCGCCTTGAGGCCCTCGGTCTTGAGGTCGGTGCCCTCGCCCGGGTTGGTCAGCAGGCCGAGGCCGAGGCCGATGGCCACCGCGATCAGCGAGGTGATCAGGAACCAGAGCAGCGTGCGGACGGCCAGGCGGGCCGCGTTGGTCACGTTGCGCAGGTTGGCGACGCTCACCAGGATCGCGGTGAAGACCAGCGGGGGGACGGCGAGCTTCAGCAGCTGGACGAAGATCTTGCCGATCGTCTCCAGGGTGGTGGCCAGCCAGGAGATGTCGGCCGCGCGGGCCAGGTAACCGAGCCCGATGCCGAGCACGAGGCCGGCAACGATCTGGACCCAGAAGGGGGTCTTGCGGATTCTGGCGAGCACGGACGGCGACGAGGTCGCCTCGGGCGCTGTGGACATGACGGTGCGGCTCCGGGGGAGGCGTTGCTGACGGTGAGGCGGGGCGGGGAAGGCGACACGGCGGGGGCCGGGGGAGGAGGACCGGCCCCGGTCAGGGGCGTGCCGCCGGAATACAGCTCATCGCGCGACAACGGCGCGGGCTGTCCACAGCACCGGGCAGACGGCACCCGCGGGCGGCGCCGGGCTGCGAGCCCAGGCCGTGCATCCGGAGTGCGTCTGAGGTGGTCATGGCCGATACGTTAGCAGTAAAGGTTTGAGATGTTCAAAGTAGTTGTTTGAGTTCCGGACATGCGCCCACTCGCGGCCCGGTCGGAGTCCGGACACGAACGAAGCTGACGCCCCATCAGATCGACCGCCCGCCCCGATTGACCGCCTGCCGGTTATACGTATAACTTGGGTGGCGCCCCCTCCACGCCCACCGCCCAGACCGGAGAACCCCGCCCATGGGCTACCTCGCCCTGCTCCGCGCCCCGCACGTCGGCCGCCTGCTCCTCGGTACCCTGCTCGGCCGCCTCCCGGCCGGCATGACCGCCCTGGTGATCGCGCTCGCCCTGCGCGAGGCCGGCGCGCCGTACAGCCGGATCGGCCTGGCCACCGCCGCGTACGCGATCGCGGCGGCGGTCGGCGGACCGGTGCTCGGCCGGATCGTGGACCGGACGGGGCAGCCCCGCGTCCTGCTCCTCTCCGCCGTGGTCGCCGGCGGCGGGTACACCCTGCTCGCGCTGGCTCCCGGATCGGCCCTGGCCGCGCCGGTCGGCGCCGCGATCGCCGGCCTGGCCATGCCGCCGCTCGAACCCTGCCTCCGCTCGCTCTGGCCGGACGTCGTCGAGGACGAACAGCTCGACACCGCTTACGCGTTCGACTCCGCCGCCCAGCAGATCCTCTACGTCGCCGGTCCGCTCGCGGTGGCCGGGATCGCCGGTGCGGTCAGCCCGGTCGCGGCACTCTGGGTGGCGGCCGGGCTGGGGCTGGCCGGGGCCCTGATCGTGGCCACCACCGCACCGGCCCGGGCCTGGCAGGCGCCGCCGCGCGAGCACTCGGCGGGCCTGCTCGGACCGCTCCGCTCCCCCGGACTGGTGCTGCTGCTGGTCGGCCTGGCCGGCGCCGGCTGGGCGGTCGGTGCGCAGAACGTGCTGTTCATCGCCTACGCGGAGGCCCACGAGCGGACGGACGGGCTCCCGGGCGGCGCGGGCACCCTGCTGGCGCTGGCCGCGCTCGGCGGGCTGCTCGGGGCGCTCGCCTACGGCGCAGTGAAGTGGCGCAGCTCCACCGCCACCCGCACCGGGCTGATGGCGCTCGGCATGGCCGCCTCCTACCTGCCGCTGCTCCTGGTTCCGGGACCGGCCGCGATGGCCGGACTGGCGTTCGTCTCCGGGATCGCCCTCGCCCCGCTGCTGGCGGCGGCGTTCGTCCTGGTCGCCGAGCTGGCCCCGGTCGGCACCGTGACCGAGGCCTTCGCCTGGCTGGTCACGCTCTTCGCGACCGGCAACTCGCTCGGCTACGCGGTCTCGGGCCACCTCGCCGAGGGATCGCTGCGCTCGGTGGCGCTCTGCGCGGCGGGCGGCATCGGCCTGGGCGGGCTGCTGCTGTTCGGCGCCCGCCGCTGGTTCCGGGTCGTCCCCGCCGCCGGCCCGGCGGGCTCCGGCGCGCCCGCCGACGCCGGACCGGTGCCGGTGCCGGTGGGCTGAGCCCGCCCCGAAGACGTGGCTGCGCCCGTCGGGCCGGTGGTCCGGCCGACGGGCGCAGTCACTTTCTCCTGGCCGGTGCCTCAGCTGTGGCGGCCTCGGCCTCCCCAGACGATCAGGGCGAGCAGCAGGCCGGTACCGAGCACGGCGGCCGCGAGGATGCCGATCAGGGTGCCCGGTCCGCCGCCGGTGTCGGGCAGCTCACCGCCGTGGCCGGACGAGTGCGTCGGCTTCGGGTGGTGGGTCGTGGGGTGGTGGGTCGTGGGCCGGTGCGTCGGCGAGTGCGTCGGCGACGAGGGCTCGACCGTCGGCGACGGCGAGGGAACGGCCGTGGACGTCGACGAGGTGGGCGACACCGTCGGGGACGGGGAGACCGTCGGAGACGGGGAGGCGGTCGGCGACGGCGAGACGGTCGGGGACGGCGAGACGGTCGGGGACGGCGAGACGGTCGGCGACGGGGAGACCGACGGGGACGGCGAGGGCGAGGGCGACGGTGTGGGAAGCACCAGTCCCAGGTCCAGGCCGAGGTCCCGCGTCCCGCCGGCCAGCGTGCCCGTCTGGGTCACTCCGGTCGTCGGGTCCGCGTCCGAGTCCAGCTCCCGGTCCGCCCCGGCGGCCCGCCGGGTCACCGTGGCCCCCTCGGGCAGCGTGGTCAGGTCGAACCGCACCGCGTACACCCCGTCCGGCAGCTGCTCGAACAGGTAGTGCCCGCTCGCGTCCGTGACCGCGGCGACCGGCCGGCCGCTCTTGTCCCGGACCGCCCGGCCCTCGCCGTCCAGCAGCTCGACCCGCACGCCGGGGACGCCGGGTTCACCGGGCTGCTGGATGCCGTCGCCGTTGAGGTCGTTCCAGACGAAGTCGCCGAGCGCGTTGGCCGGCGGGACGGCCTGCTCGACGCCGACCCCGACCTTGGCCGGTTCGGCGGGCAGGAACGGACGGCCGGAGGCGTCGGTGGCGGAGTAGGCGAAGCTGTTCCAGGCGAACTCGTCCGCGCCCGCGTCGAACGAGGCGACCATGGGCCAGGTCAGGGTGAACAGTGCGCCGGGGGCGAGCGTGCCGGGGCGGGCCACCCGGAACCAGGTGGCGGTGCCGGGGCCGGGGAAGGCCGTGCTCCACTGCGCGCCGGCGTCGCACGGGCCGGGCACCGCGAAGTCGGCGGGCAGGCAAGGGTCGGACGAGGTGGTGTACTCGATCACCACGGTCGGGTCGCTGGAGGTCAGCGGCTCCACCAGGGAGGGTGTCCAGGCCGAGCTGCGCGGGGTGTCCGGCCGCAGCACGTACCCGTCGCCGGGGGTGGGCAGCTTGTCGTACGCGACGAACTCGGTGACCGGGTCGGCGGAGTCGTTGCGGACGGTCAGCCGGTAGGAGATGCCGCCGCCGGGCCGGGTGGTTCCGGTGGTGGTGTAGTCGGGGTCGAGGTCGCCCCTGACCTCCTTGTAGGACCGCAGCACGGCCGGCACCTGCACCTCGACCTGCGAGGAGGCGTGGCACAGGGTCTCGGTGGCGTCGCCGTCCTTGTCGAGGTCCTGGGCGTCCGGCACCCCGCTGTCACTGCCGAAGTAGAAGCAGGCGACCGGGGGGCCGCTGCCCTCGGTGGTGACGTACACGTCGTTGGTCAGGGTGCCGGGGCGGGCGCTGCCGGCCACCTGGACGTCGATCAGGGTCCGGTAGGCCCGGTGGTCGTTCAGGTACATCATGTCGGGGCTTCCGGCCGGCCAGGTCAGCTTGAGCAGCTGCCGCCCGTCGGGACCGGGCAGCACCGCGACGGACTCCGGGGCGACCGACTCCGCGTAGGCGGGGTCAGGGCGCGCGCTGCCCTCGACGTAGACCATGCCGGGCGGCAGCAGGTCGTAGAGGACGAGCGGACGGTCGAGGGTGCGGCCGGTCCGGTTGTACGGGGTGATCTGGAAGGTGGCCACCCCGCCGGGGGAGAGCACGGCGCCGGCCACGGTGGTCTTGGCGGCACCCAGGTTGGTGGCGGCGGTGACGGTGGAGTCGGCGCAGTCGTTGGCGGCCGAGGTGTCGCCGGCCGCGTCGGTGCCGACCACGTCGACGCAGTTGCGCAGCGGGACGGGCGCGGGGCGCCCGTCGTGGCCGGGGGTGATGGTCTGGGCGAGCAGCTGGACGGAGTTGCCGGGGCTCCAGCCGGTCGGGATCGGGCCGGTCCAGGTGAACCGCAGGCCGTCGAGGTAGCGGCCGGCCGGGATGCCGATCACGTCGTTGGCCGGGTCGCCGGCGCCCGTGGCGAAGGTGATCCGGCGGGTGCCGGACCCGTTCAGCGGGGTGCCCGGGGTGAAGGTCTGCCAGGCGGGGTCGCCGTCCAGCCGGTACTCCAGGGCGAGACCGATCGAGGTCGGGTTCCACGCCTCCAGCTGGATGGACTGCGGGATCAGCCAGTTGTACAGGTTGGCGGTGGTGCCGGTGCCCGGGTCGGTCACCACCAGGCCGGTGATCGGACCGGCGACGTTGCTGGGGCGCAGGCTGAAGGAGGTGAGGTCGCCGGAGACCGAGGTCGTCTGCCACACCTTGGAGGCGCCGACCTGGATGCCGGTGACGGGCGGCTGGAAGACCGGGGTCTCGGCGGTGGCGGTGGAGAGGTCCCGCTGCGGTTCGGGGCCGAGCGGGTCGCCCTGGAGCGTCACGGTGTTGGTGGAGGTGGTGCCGCTGGGGAACGTCGGGTCGGGGTAGTTGACCACCAGGACGCCGGGGATCCGGCAGCCGGCCTGGCCGTTGCCGGCCCGGAAGGCGCCGATGTCGTACACCCAGGTGGTCGAGCCCGCCGGGTCGTTGACCCAGCCCGGGGAGCGGCCGGTGTCCACCACCGCACCGGGCGGCAGGGTGTCGACCAGCCGGCTGCCGTCCAGGTCGACGTTGGGCACGTTGGCGGTCGAGCAGGCGCTGAACTGGTAGGTGACCGAGCGGCCGTCCTGGCTGCTGCCCTGGACACCCTTGGTGGTGGTGTAGCTGGGCTGGACCACGGCGGTGGTGCCGGCCGTACCGGTCTGGGGCTGTTCCCCGTCGGCGGTGAGGGTGGCCGAGTTGGTGCTCTGGGTGCCGTTGGCGGTGGTGAAGTTGGGGTACCTCAGGACCACGTTGATGGTGGCGGTGGTCCCCGGGGTGAGGTCCTGCAGCTTGGCCGTGAGGGTGCCGCCCACGGTGCCGGGCGCCGGGACGGTGGAGTTGGGGACGTCGACGGTGGAGGCGTCCGGAGTCCAGCCGACGAACTCCATCCCGGCCGGGAGCGTGTCGACGATCTGCCCGTTGACGCAGTCGCTGACCGAGCAGGTGTAGCGCAGTGTGTAGGTGACGTTCTCGCCGGGTACCGGGTTGGGCTTGTCCACCGACTTCGTGAAGGTGACGGCGGCCTCGGCGGGCGGGGCGGTCAGGGTGCCGGTCAGCAGGGTGCCACCGATCAGGCCCAGGGATGCGGCCAGGAGTGGCAGGCGTGAGGGTTTAGGTCGAAACGTCCACATATCGGAATCTCATCGCCCGCCCAGCCGACCACGGCGTCGGCGCGAGTCCGTATGACGATATTTCACCCGTCGGGCCCAGCCCGGTCGAGCGGTCCACCGCTCCGGAACGGACGGTCAGTCCGTCCGCCCCGGAGCGGTGGAGGACCGCAGCACCAGCGAGGTGGCGAGCGGCGCCACCGGCGCCACCGGCTCGCCGCGGAGCAGCCGGGCGAGCGCCGCGACACCGGCCCGGCCCAGTTCCTCGCCCGGCAGGTCGACGGTGGTGAGCGGCGGGGCGAGCAGCGCGGCCACCGGGACGTTGTCGATACCGACCACCGAGAGGTCGGCGGGCACCCGCAGGCCGAGTTCGGCGGCGGCCTGGTAGACGCCCGAGGCGACCACGTCGTCGTCGCAGATCACCGCCCGCGGGCGGGCCGGGTGCTCCAGCAGCCGGTGGGCGGCGACGCGCGCCGCGGACTGGCCCTCGTTCAGACTGACGCCCAGTTCGAGCACGTCCAGGCCGAGCGACCGGACGGCCTCCTCGAAGGCGGCCTGGCGGACCCGGAAGGTGTAGGCGGAGTGGGTGGAGCGGAGCCGGCCGATCCGGCGGTGGCCCAGGGCCGCCAGGTGCTCGACGGCGGCGCGCATGCCGCCGGCCACGTCCAGCTCGACCGTCGGGCGGGCGCGGTCGGTGCCCGGGTCTGCGTCCAGGAAGACCGCGGGGGTGTCGGCGGGCAGTTCGCCGAGCTGGCTGTCGTCCGGGGAGCAGATCAGCAGGCCGTCGAACCGGCTGGTGGTGGCGGCCTCGGCGAGGGTCGCGCTCCCCCAGCCGGAGCTGACCACGACGGCCAGGCCGTGCTTGCCCGCCTCCTCGTGGACGCCCTCCAGCACCCGGCCGAAGAACGGGCCGAGGATGTTCGGCACGGCCAGCAGGATCATGCCGCTGCGGCCGAGGCGCAGCTGCCGGCCGGCCGCCTGCGGGCGGTAGCCGAGCCCGCGTGCGGCCTCGCGGACCCGTTCCCGGGTGGCGTCGGAGACCCGGCGGCCCGCCTCCGAGCCGGAGAACACCAGCGAGACGGTGGCCTGGGAGACCCCGGCGAGCCGTGCCACGTCCCGGCCGGTGGGCCGCCGGACGGGGGCCGGCCAGGTACCGGCCGCGGGCCCGTCGCCCCCGACCGCGTGCTCCGGGGACCCGTCCCCGGCGGCACCGGGCGGACCCGTCGCACCGGCCGGCGTCCCCGGCGGTACGACGTCACCGGGCCCGGCGTCGTCGGGGACGGCGCCGGGCGTGGCGGGACCGGAGCGGGGCACGTCGGCGGCGCTGGTCAGTTCGGCGCGGCGGCGGTCCGGGCGGACGTGGCCGCCGCCGAGCGGGCGGCGTCGTCGGCCGCGTCCTCCTCGGCGTTCTGGGCGGCGATCTTCTGCGCCGTCCGCGTCCGGATGCCGTCCACCCGGCCGGAGATCTCGGCCGACATGTCGTCGCGCTGCCTGTGCAGCAGCACGTAGCTGAGCGGCGCCGAGACGAGGGCGGCCAGCAGGAACAGGAAGACCGTGCCGGACTGGCCCTTGACCGGGATCACCTGGAAGTGCCCCAGCAGCAGGGCGACCAGCAGGCAGCCGAGGAAGATGGAGACCCGCATGGAGGTGTAGCGGAGTGTGGCGTGCGACTTCTTGCTCACAGTGCTGCTCACCGGGGACACGTCCTTCTCTGCGCGGGGGCTGGCCGGTCTCCCAGTGAAGCATGCCCGGGCGGCCCGCCGGGGAACGGGTCCGCCGTCCCCGGGCGGACGGCGCTCCGCCGGGGGTGCGGTCAGCGCAGGTCGAGCCACATGGTGACCTCGTCGCGGTCGTCACCGGGCGCGATCCGGATGGCACCCGGGACCCGGCCGGCCTCGGTGTAGCCGCTGCGCCCGTAGAACGACTCCAGGCCGAGCCCGCCGCGCAGGTGGAGCCGCAGACCTGCCAGGCCCCACTCCCGGGCGATCCGTTCGGCCTCGGCCATCAGCACCGCGCCGTAGCCGCGCCCCTGGAGCTCGGGGTGCACCATCACCCGGGAGAGCACCCGCCAGTGCTCCATCAGTTCGAAGCGCATCGACTCGAAGACCAGCAGACCGGCCAGCCGTCCCGTCCCGGCCTCCCGGGCCACCAGCAGCCGGTCCGGCCCGGCCGGCGCGATTCCGGCGAACTGCTTCTCGGCGGTGACCCAGACCTCGTCCTCGGTGACCGGGGGCACGAAGCCCACCGCGCCGCCGGCGTTGCTGGCCTCGGTCCACAGCCGGGTGATCTCGCCGCGCAGACCGGGGTCGAGGTCGGGGTCGAGGGTGAAGATGAGCGTCATGGGCGCGAAGCCTAGTCGCCCCTTACGACATGACCCCGGCGACAGGCCGCCACCCTCCGGGAGGACACCCCGGCAGCCCCCGGCAACCCCCGGCAGTCCGCCCTCACGGTGGGCCGTGCTCAGGGTGGGCCGTGCTCAGGGTGGGCCGTGCTCAGGGTGGGCCGTGCTCAGGGTGGGCCGTGCTCAGGGTGGGCCGTGCTCAGGGTGGGCCCCTCACGACAGCGCCGGGTCGATCCGATCCGGCCGGGCCTCCCGGAGCGCCAGGCAGAGGACGACGGCGATCGCGCAGAGTCCCCCGGCCGCGTACCAGGCGAGGTCGTAGTCGCCGAACGCGTCCCGGGAGAGCCCGGCCAGCCCGGCGACCACGGCCGCGCCGATCTGGTGGCAGGCCAGCACCCAGCCGAACACGATCGGTGCGTCGGCGCCGAAGTGGTGACGGCAGAGCGCGACGGTCGGCGGCACGGTGGCCACCCAGTCCAGCCCGTAGAAGATCACGAAGGCCAGGATCGGCGGCTCCGGCGTACCCGCGAACAACTGCGGCAGCAGGAGCAGCGAGAGCCCGCGCAGCGCGTAGTAGACGACCAGCAGCCGGCCGGCGTCGAAGCGGTCGGTGAACCAGCCGCTGGCGACGGTGCCGACCACGTCGAAGACGCCGATCAGCGCCAGCAGGCTCGCCGCCGTGGTGACCGGCAGTCCGTGGTCGTGGGCGGCCGGGATGAAGTGGGTGCCGACCAGGCCGGCGGTGGTCGCGCCGCAGATCGCGAAGGAGGAGGCCAGCAGCCAGAACGCCCGGCTCCGGGACGCCGTGCGGAGCACCCGCAGCGAACGGGCCAGCGCCCGCCCGTCGGTCGCCGGGGCGGGGGGCTCCTCGGTCGCGCCGTACGGGAGCAGGCCCAGGTCGGCGGGCCGCTCACGCATCAGGAGCAGCACCGGGACGGCGACGGCGGTCGCCGCCAGCGAGACCACCACGACGGCCGAACGCCAGCCGTGCTGCTCGACCAGCCAGGCGCCGACCGGCAGGAAGACCAGGTTGCCCGCCGCGCCGGCGGCCGTCAGCACCCCGGTGACCAGCCCCTGCCGGGCCTGGAACCAGCGGCCGGTGATCGTGGTGGCGAACGCGCCGGCCATCGAGCCGCTGCCGAGACCCACCAGCACTCCCCAGCAGAGCACCAGTTGCCAGGGCTCGCGCATCAGCATGGTCAGACCGGCGCCGACCGAGATGGTCAGCAGCGCGCAGACCACCACCAGCCGCACGCCGAACCGGTCCATCAGCGCGGCGGCGAAGGGGGCGGTGAGTCCGTAGAGGGTGAGGTTGACCG
Source organism: Kitasatospora sp. NPDC058406 (assembly GCF_042722765.1). NCBI lineage: Bacteria > Bacillati > Actinomycetota > Actinomycetes > Kitasatosporales > Streptomycetaceae > Kitasatospora > Kitasatospora sp. NPDC058406. Next base: position 32,394 of record NZ_JBHXKE010000049.1, on the reverse strand, counting down.
AGGTGGCGCTGGATATCGTGCCCGTCGACCAGCCGAACTCGTGGTGCAGCGCATCCATCATCAGGCTGGGCGTGGAGCGGAATCCGGCCGAGCCGAGCAGCACCACCAGCGAGACGGCGGCCACCACCCAGGCGTAGTGCACCCGGGGCGCACGGGCGGCGGGGAGCACCCGGGCGGAACCGGGGGCGGTGGGGCGGGCGGGGGCGGGCGGTTCGTTCACCCGCCAGAGTCTCCCGAAGGGACCGGCGGGCGACGAGGGGCGGGACTGCCGAATTTCGTCGGAATCGGGCCAGTGAGGGGCAGGAACCGGCCGACCGGAACCGGTCGTTCGGCCGGCGGCCCCGGTGGCCGAAAACAACCGCCCCCACGGGCAGATCGGATGACGGCGGGCCGCACGCACCCCGAGCACGGCACGGCCGGCCGCCATCCAACCTCGACGCACGGGCCCTGAACCCGCGCCGCACCCTCCGCACTCGCCAAGGAGCCAGCACACGACCGACAGACCGCGGCCCCCCTGCTGACGTGATCCCCCTGGACAGCAGCACCGCAGCGGCGTTCGGGTGTTCCCTCGGCGTCCCCTCGCAACGAAGAGCTGCACCCAAGCGTGATCAGTCGGATACGTCACGTCAATGGGTTGTCCGAAATTCGGAATGGTTGCGTCAGCTTTCGGCCCGACGATCACCGGGCCGCCGCGCGCCCCGTTCGGACGCTCCGTCGGGGCTCCGGCGGGGCTCCGTCGGGGCTCCGCAGCCGTGCACGACGGCCGGGTGCCGGGTGAGCACCCGTCACTACTGGACCAGCGCGGCCCAGTCCACGGCGGCCAGCGGGTCCGTCGGCCGGGAGTCCGGGCTGATCTCGCACCAGACCCGTTTGCCGGCCCCGTCCGGGTACCAGCCCCAGCGGTCGCAGAGCAGCTCGACCAGCTCCAGGCCCCGGCCGTTGGTGGCGTCCACGTCCGGCCCGGCGTGCCGGGGGGCGGGGGCGGCCTGGCTGGCGTCGGCGACCTCGACCCGCAGCGGGCCGACCGTCGCCGCCTCACGCACCCCGGCGGCCGGTGCGGCCTCGGCCGGGCCCCCGCCGATCGGGAAGCAGAGCCTCAGCACGGCCGGACAGCCGGTGTGCACCACCGCGTTGGTCACCAGTTCGGAGACCACCAGCACGACCGTCTCGGCGATGGGCGCGTCCGGGTCGACGCCGTGGTTGAGCAGCCGTGAGCGCACCCACCGGCGGGCCCGGCCGACCTCGGCGGGGTCCGCCTGCACCGCCAGCTGTACCTGTAGAACCTGCACTGCTCCACCACCTGCACTCGCAGTTCGGCCATCGTCCCGGCCTGGCCTGATCACCCGGCCTGCCCGGGCACACACCGGGCCGCCCATCGGGTCGCCGTCCCCCGGGTCGGCAGCCGCCCGTCGGGCCGCCGCACGTCACACCCGGTACGACGCACCCGCGTCACCTCGTCCGTCGCGCACCGGCCGCGACACGAACACGCCTCAGGATGATTCGGCGGACCGGCCGCAGCAAGCGCTTCGGGCATATTCCAGCGATCGGGGGACAGCGCAGGGCATACTGTCCCGCTCACTCTGGCGAGCCTCGGACCGGCGATCGCTCGGCCCGGCCCGACCGGCCGGGGATGCAGTGGTGAACCTACCGCCGCCCGCCCCCGCCGCCGCTCCCGCCACTCGCGAACCACCCGTGCAACATATGTCCAGCCACCTTCGAACAGGCCCGGCGCGACGGCCGGATCGACGGCAGATCCCACGATCCGACCATCCGAAACCGGCTCCTCCGTTCTTCACCGAATCCCTCCACCGCCCGAACGGCGCGGGATACCGTGGGGCACGTCAGCGGTCCGCACGGCAGGAGGGGTGGTGACCGATGGCCACCACCGACGGCGCCCCTCGCTGGGACGAACAGCTCCAGCGGCGCCTGGCCCGCGGCGAGGAGACCGCCCTCGGCGAGCTGTACGACCAACTCGCGCCGATGGTCCACGGGTTGGCCGGCCGGATACTCGCCGACCAGACGGCCGCCGCCCAGCTCACGCGCGAGATATTCGCCCACGTCTGGGAGCACCCCGAGGCCTTCGACCCGGCCCGCGGCTCGCTCCGCTCCTGGCTCGGCGCACTCACCCACCGCCGCGCCGTGGACCGGCTGCGGGCCCGCCGCGCCGCCGAGGCCGGACCGGCCGCAGCCGGTGAGGACGGAGCCGCCGAGGAGGAGATCCGGACGGTGGCCACCGCCGCCCGCGTCCAGTACGTGGTCGCCTCCCTGCCGCAACCCCTGCGTGAGACCATCGCCGAGTCCTACTACGACGGCCGCACCTACCAGGAGACCGCCCACCGGCTCGGCATCAGCGAACAGACCGCCAAACAGCGGATGCGGCTCGGTCTGGAGCTCCTGGCCACCGAACTCGAAGAGGAACGCTCCCGCCACCGGCGCACCCCGGCGCCGGGGGACCATGGCGGCACGGACGGCCGGGACTGCGGCAACGGGCAGCGGAAGGAGGGCGGGGAGGCGTGACGATCGCCGACGACCGGCACGAGGCCCTGCGCTCCCTGCTCGGTGCCTGGGCCCTCGGCGCCGTCCCGCACCGCGAGGCCGCCGAACTGGAAGAGCACCTGCGGGCCTGCCCGGGGTGCGCCGCGGAGGCGGCCCGGCTGCGCGAGGCGGCCGGCTGGCTCGGCGTGGAGGAGCCCCTCGACCAGCCCGGCCCGCTGCGCCAGCAGGTGCTCGACTGGTGCCTCGCCCGCCGCCCGGCCGACCTGCCCGTCCCGGTCTGGGGCGCGCCCTACACGGCCGAGACCGCCAAGCTCGACGCGCTGCTCCGCGACCTCGGCCCGGAGGAGTGGCAGGAGGTGGCCGAACTCCCCTGGCACGGCGGCACCGAGTACCTGCGGCCGGCCGAGGTGCTCTGCCACCTCGCCGCCGTGGACGGCTACCTGGCCGTCGCCCTCGGCCTGCCCGACCCCGTCCCGGGCGGCGTCGCACCGGCCGTCGCCCGGCGGGTGCCGCCGCAGGAGGCCGTCCCGCCGCTCCCCCGGGTGCCGCCGCAGGGCGTCCCGCGCTGGGCCGGGATCACCGAGCGGACCGCCCGGCTGACCGCCGAGCAGGCCGGGCAGCCGCCGCAGCGGGTGCGCGCCAGGTGGCGCCGGCACTGCCACGAGCTGGTCCGCTCCGCCGCGCTCGCCCCGCAGGGCAACACCCCGGTCGACTTCGGCTTCGCGACCGTCCCGCTGCGGGACGCCTTCGTCGACCGGGCCTTCGAGTGCTACGTGCACGGCGAGGACGTGGCCCGGGCGGTCGCCTACCCGTACGACCCGCCGGCCCCGCAGCACCTGCGGCAGATGATCGACCTGGCCGTCCGGATGCTGCCGTTCGCCCTGGCCGGGCAGCGCGCGGCCCGCCCCGAGCACGCCGGGGCGCCCGCGGGAGCGCCCGAGAGCCGGGCGGAGGGCCGGACCGGCGACGAGCGGACCGGACGACGGGTCAGGCTGGTGATCGACGGCCCGGCCGCCGGCGAGTGGCTGATACCGCTGGACGGACCGGAGTCCGGTCCGCCCGGGGGCGAGCCGGTGGCCGCCCTGGTGCTGGACGGGCTGGAGTTCTGCCAGCTGGCCGCCGCGCACCGCGACCCGGACCGGGTACCGGTCGGCGAGCACGGCGACCGGGCCGCGATCCGTGAGGTGCTGCGCGCGACGCCGCTGCTCTCGCGGCCCTGACCGCGAACGACCCCGGCGGTACCGGACCGCCGGGGGCCGGTACCCCGGAGGATCAGGTGAAGACGACGGTGCGCGTCCCGTTCAGCAGCACCCGGCGCTCGCTGTGCCACTTCACCGCTCGGGCCAGCGCCTGGCACTCGACGTCCCGGCCGAGCGCGACCAGCTGGTCCGGGGTGACGTCGTGGGTCACCCGGGCCACCTCCTGCTCGATGATCGGGCCCTCGTCGAGGTCGGCGGTCACGTAGTGCGCCGTGGCGCCGATCAGCTTCACGCCCCGGGCGTGCGCCTGGTGGTACGGCTTGGCGCCCTTGAAGCTCGGCAGGAAGGAGTGGTGGATGTTGATCACCTTGCCGGAGAGCTCCGTGCAGAGGCGGTCCGAGAGCACCTGCATGTAGCGGGCGAGCACGACCAGTTCGACGTTCTCCTTGGCGACCAGGTCCAGCAGCTGCTGCTCGGCGTCGTCCTTGGTGTCCCGGGTGACCGGGATGTGGTGGAACGGGATGCCGTAGCCCTCGGTCAGGTCCTGGAAGTCGGTGTGGTTGGAGACCACCGCGGCGATCTCCACCGGCAGCGCGCCGATCCGGGTGCGGAACAGCAGGTCGTTGAGGCAGTGCCCGAACTTGCTGACCATCAGGACGATCCGGAGCCTGTCCTCGCTCGGGTGGATCTGCCAGTCCATCCCGAACGAGGCCCCGATCGCGGCGAAACTGGCCCGGAGCTTGTCGGCCGTCACCGGCTCGACGGCGGAGAAGTGCACCCGCATGAAGAACAGACCGCTGTCCCCGTCACCGAACTGCTGGCTGTCGATGATGTTGCACCCGGTCATGAAGAGGTAACTGGAGACCGCGTGGACGATGCCCTGCTTGTCGGGGCAGGACAGCGTGAGGACGTACTGGGCGCTGGCCGGCTGCTGTTCCACGGTGGTGGTGTCCCGTCCTGAGCTCGTGCGAGTGTGAATGGTCCAGCGTTTCACACTCCGGGACGGGCCCGGTCCGGCTGCCCGCACTCCAAGACGGGCCTGCGCGACGGGCCCCGGACCCGGCCCGACGGGGCGCGGACCGCTCCCCGGACGGGCCTCAGACCTGGGTCAGGATCCGCAGCACGTCCAGCGAACGCGGCGGGGCGTCCGGGTCGTCGCCGTCGCCGGCCGCGAGCCTGACGTGCGCCTCGCGGGCCGCCCGGACCGCCTCCGGCCAGTCCTGGTGCGCCAGGTACGCGGAGGTCGGGGCGTCCGCACCGACCTGGTGCAGGATCTGCACCACCCGCAGCACCGCCACGTCGACCAGCGCGGCCTCGGCGGAGTCCCGGAAGATCGTTCCGACGTACTTCTCGGCCGACCAGCGGTCCAGCCAGGTGTCCTCGACCAGCCGGTAGACGGCGTCGGTCACGTCGCCGTACCCCTCCCGGCCGGTCAGCCAGGTGTCCTGCTGGAACCCGGGGTCGGAAAGCATGTGGAGCGCCGAGCGGAGGCGGGCCCGCCAGCGCCACCAGGGCAGGTCGTTGAGCGACATGCCGCCCATCGTGCTGGAGCGGTGGCCCGGACGAGAAGGGTTTCGGGCAGACCGATACGAAGAATCTGTGCTGGCGGACATGAACGACGATCGTACGTTCCCCCACCGTTCGTACTCCACTCCCGCTCTACACGCGTCCGTGCCCCGAGTTCTGCTGTCGTTTCCCGTCCGTTCGCTTTTCGGCCCTCTCGGCTTGCGGCGTCAAGGCTTGGCTGGTCCCCGTGCGCAGTACGGCGCCCAGGGAGGGAAGACCGATGACCGGCCGACGAGGCTCGTCCCAGGACATGCACCCGAACGCGGGACGGCGCCGCCGGCGCCCGATCGCTGCCGCCGCCACCACCGCGGCGCTGCTCCCAACCCTCTTCTCGGCCTCCGCGTGCGGCGGACCGGCCGACGCCGCCACCGGCAGCGGCGAACTCACCGTGATGACGTGGGCCCCGGCCGACACCGGCGCGGCCGACCGCCCCGGGATGACCGCCCTGGCCGAGGCGATCGGCCGGGACATCAACCTCAAGGGCGGCCTCCACGGCCGCCGGCTCCGTGTGATCACCTGCAACGAGCACAACAGCTCCGACGGGGCCAAGGCCTGCGCGCAGCAGGCGGTGGACGCCAAGGCGGTCGCGGTGATCGGCTCCTACAGCCAGTACGGCGACGACTTCATGCCCGCCCTGGAGCGGGCCGGCATCCCGCTGATCGGCGGCTACGGGCTCTCCCAGCCGGAGTTCAGCAGCCCGCTCTCCTACCCGGTGGGCGGCGGCATGCCGGCCCTGATCGGCGGCAGCGGCCGCCAGCTGGTGGAGGCCGGCTGCAAGGCGGTCGCCCTGATCCGTCCGGACACCCCGGCCGGTGACAACCTGCTCGGGTACCTGGGCAACGCGCTCAAGCCGGCCGGGATCAAGCTGCTGGACGTCAAGGCGCCGGAGAAGTCCAACGACTACAGCCCGACCGTTCGCAAGGCGATCGGCACCGACCAGCCGGGCAACTGCGTCACCAGCGCGCTGGGCGCCGAGCCGACCGGCAACCTGCTCGACGCCTACCGCCGGGTCGGTCCGAAGAACACCCGGATCGCCTCGGTGATCGGGAGCGTGCAGCAGTCGGTGGTCAACTCCACCGGCGGCGACTCCGGCCCGCTGTCCGGCGCCTTCGTGACCGGCTGGTACCCGCCGGAGTCGGCCAAGGTCTGGGACGGCCTGCGTGCCGTGATCCAGGCCGACACCGCCAACGGCCGGACCATCGACGCCGCCGACCCCGGGGTGCAGACCACCTGGGTCGCCTACCAGGTGTTCAGGCAGATCGCCGAGCGGCTGAACGCGGCCGGCCGGCCGATCGGCAGCAAGGCCGTCTCCGCGCTGCTGGACAGCGGCGAGCAGATCGACGTCGGGCTCACCCCGCCGCTGAACTGGGGCACCACCAACATGCTGCCCAGCACCGAGTCCCCCCGGCTGGTGAACACCTGGGTCACCTACCAGGTGGTCAAGGGCGGCCAGATGACCCTGCAGCGGCCCGGCTTCGTGGACGTGCGCTGGGTCCTCACCGGGGGCAAGCCGCCGGCCTGACCCACGCCCGTCCCGGAGGGCCCGGACCGCCCGGTCCGGGCCCTCCGGCGTGCCCGGGCGCCGCGGGGCGGGCCGACGGGGGCGGTCCGGCGGGGGCGGTCCGGCCGCGGACGGCTCAGAGGTCGCCGTCGGTGCGGGTCGGCAGGCCGGTCTGACCGGCGACGGTGTTCCAGAGCCCGGCCGCCTGCTTCTTGGCGGTGGTGGCGGTGCCACTGGCCTGCACGGCGTTCTTGTAGTGCTGGTTGTCGGTCTTCTTGGGCTCGCAGCCGCCCTGCGCGTCCCCGGCCCAGGCCGCGTACTCGTCGTCGGCACCCGCCGAGGCCTGCCAGGCCGCGTTGAGCTGCTCGACCAGCTGCTGACCACCGGGCAGCTTGTCCGTCTTCAGCGCGGCGAGCTTGGTCTGCAGCTCCCGCCGCTGGCCGGCGGCGGCCGTCAGCGCCTGCTGCGACTCGGGCAGCTTCTCGCACTTCTGCACCGAACCGACCGCGCTCACCACCGCCTGGCGGCTGTCGTTGGCGGTGCCCAGCAGGTCGGAGAGCGCCTGCGCCTGGGCCTTGACCTCGGGGCTGACGGTGGCCGTCGACGGACCGGCGGTCGGGGTGGGGCCCGCGCTGCCGGCGGCGGCGCCGCCGGTGGCCACGGGGGTGGCCTTCGGCTCCTGGCCGGTCGGCTCGTCCTTGTCCATCAGCACGGCGACCAGGACGGCCGCCGCCAGGCAACCGGCCACCACCGCGCCGACGATCAGCTTGGTGGACGAACGCCCGCCACGGCCGCCGCCCGGGCCCCCCGGGGCCTCCTGGGTCGGGTGCTCCCGGTACTCCTGCCCCGGGTAGTCCTGCGCGGCCGGCGGGTAGCCCTGGTAGCCCGGCTCGGGCTGGTGCGGGTACGCCTGCGCCGGCGGGGCGTAGCCGGGCCCGGCGGCCGGGTAGCCGCCCGGCGCCGGCGGGCCGCCGGTCGGGTACGGCGGCAGGTACTGCGTCGCCGGGGCCGGATCGGGCTGCGGCGTGCCGGGGTAACCGGGCTGCGGCGCACCGCCCCAGGTGCCCGACTGCGCGGGGATGGCCTGGGTCGGCAACGCGCTGTCGCCGAGGTACTCGGGCTGCCCGGAGGGCCGGCCCGGCTGCGGGTGGCCCTGCGGGGGGCCGGCGAGCTGGCCCGGGGGCACCGGGGGTTGGCCCTGCGGCTGGCCCTGCGGCTGCCCCGGCTGGCCCTGTTGCTGCCCCTGCTGCTGGCCGGGCTCCGGGCGGAACAGGTCGTCCAGGTTGAAGTCACCCGAGTTGGGGTACGAGCGGCGCTGGCTCAACGCGATTCCTCACCTGTGCAGGACCGCGCGCTGACGGCGGACCACATCTCGTCGGTTCTTGGGAGCATCACAGTTCCTTGGACGTCGCGCCCACGCTACCGGTTCGACGAACCGGCCGACCACGTGGGCGGTCCGTCCCTCACCGACCCTGCACGCGCCCCGCCGACCTTCCGCTCAGGCGGCCTCCGCCTCGGCCCGGGCCTGGAACTCGCGGACCACCCGCTGCTCCCGGAACGGCTCCAGCCTGCGCCGGAACTCGTCCAGGTACTCCACGCCCCGGTTGGACCGCAGCCCGCTCAGCAGCCGGACCGCCTGGGCCCCGGTCTCGCAGGCCCGTTCGACGTCCCGCTGCTGCAGCTGCGCCGTCGCCAGCAGGACCAGGTCCACCGCGCGGCGCCGGACCCGGGTCGGCGGGTGCAGGTCGAGCGCCCGGCGGGCGTAGTGCTCGGCCTGGCCGGCCTGTTCGAGGTCGCGGTGGCAGTGGGCCAGCTCGTCCGCGAGGTAGGCGTCGTCGAAGTGGACGATCCAGTCCGGGTCGTCCTCCGGGCGGCGCTTCTCCATCATCTCCAGCGCCTTGGCGGCCACCGCCTCGCAGGCCCGGGCGTCGCCGAGCAGGGCGTGCCCGCGCGCCTCCGCCGCGAGGAACATCGCCATCGCCGTCGGAGTGGCCACCGAACGGGCGCCCTCCTGGGCGGCGCGGGCGAGCTGGGCGATCTCCCGCGGGTTGCCGAGGGTCGCCGCCAGGTGGCTCATCGAGGCCGCCAGCACGTACCCGCCGTAGCCGCGGTCGTCGGCGGCCTGCGCCAGCCGCAGCGCCTGGATGTAGTAGCGCTGGGCCAGGCCGGGCTGGCCGGTGTCCACCGCCATGTAGCCCGCCAGCTCCGTCAACCGCGCTACCGCGGCGAAGAGTTGGCGTCCGGTCTCCTCGCGGTAGGCACCGCCGAGCAGGCCGGAGACCACGCTGTTGAGGTAGTGCACCACCACCGGGCGGACGTGGCCGCTGCCGAACCTGTGGTCCAGGTCGACCAGCATCGCGGTGGTCGCCTTGATGGCCGCGACGTCGGTCGGGCCGACCCGCGTGCCGCCGGTCCGCGCCACCACCGGGTCGGGCGGGGTGATCAGCCAGTCCCGGCTGGGCTCGACCAGGGCGGAGGCCGCCACCGTCGCCCCGGTCAGGAAGTCCCGGCGGCCGACGTCGCTGCGCCACAGCTCGCAGACCTGCTCCAGTGCGGCACCCAGCGTCGGCGCGAACTGCAACCCGATCCCGGAGCTGAGGTTCTTGCCGTCGGCCATGCCGATCTCCTCGACCGACACGCTCCGCCCCAGCTTGCGGCCGAGCGCCTCGGCGATCACCGCCGGTGCCTGCCCCCGCGGCTGCTGGCCGCGGAGCCAGCGCGCGACGGAGGTCTTGTCGTAGCGCAGGTCCAGGCCGTGTTCGGCACCGCAGAGGTTGACTCTCCGTGCCAGACCGGCGTTGGAGCAGCTGGCCTCCTGGATCAGCTGCTGCAGACGCTCGTTGGGCTGTCGTGCGACAAGTGGTCTCGCGGCCATTGGCTTCGCCTCCCCACACCCTCCGGTCCGGCCGGCGGGCGACGCTTTCTGCTGATCTCTGTTGCCGACTGTCCGACCGTCAAAGGAATCTGACATCAGGTTAGCGATCAGCAACGCCAGCGGGATACCCACGGTGACGATCCCCACCCCCCACGCGCCCGGGAATATGCTCCCGTGCGCCCCCACTGCGCCCACCTCGCCTCCCCCCGGCGCTCTTCCACACGGTTCGCCTCACCGGTTCGGGTGAATTGCCCCCGCCCGGCGGAACGTCCCGCACCGGACCGTAACCAGCCTCACGCACGGTAGTTGAGCAGCCCGTGGAAGACACCCCCGACTCCCCCGACCAGGGCGGCAACGCCGGACTGCCCCCGCTGCTCATCGAAGCCGTCGGCTACGCCGAGAACCGTCACTGGGAGGTCGCGCCGGGCGCCTGGCTGATCGACGGTGACGGACCGGCCCGCTGCTCCTGCGCGGACCCGCGCTGCCCGCTGCCCGGCGCCCACCCGATCGACTCGGACTGGGCGCGCAAGGCGAGCGCCGGGCCGGGCGCGGTGCGGCGCTGGTGGACGGAGCGGCCGGAGGCGTCGATCCTGCTGCCCACCGGCCGGTCCTTCGACGTGCTGGACGTGCCGGAGGTGGCGGGCTGCCTGGCGCTGGCCCGGATGGAGCGGATGGGCCTCCAGCTCGGCCCGGTGGTCGTCGCCCCGGCCTCGTCGGGGCGGTACGGTCGGCGGCTGCACTTCCTGGTCCTGCCGGGCGTGGCGGCCAAGCTGCCGGAGATGCTCCGCAAGCTCGGCTGGCCGACCGGCCGGCTGGACCTGGTGGCCCGCGGCGAGGGGGACTGGACGGTCGCCCCGCCGTCCCGGGTCGGCCCGACCGGGTTCGCCCAGTGGGCCCGCTCGCCCTCCGCGCTGAACCGCTGGCTGCCGGACGCCGCCGAGCTGATCAGTCCGCTGGCGTACGCGTGCGGCCGCGAGGCGCCCTCGCTCCCGGACCGCTCGGCCCAGCCGGCGGCGGTCCGCTGAGCCGACCGGCCGAGCCGCCCGCCGGTCGCCCCCGAACGGCCGCCCTACGCCTATCGGGTGAGGGCGCGCGATGCGCGAGACCCCGCGCGCGAGTGACGGGCCTTGTCTCCCACCGGAGTCGGGGCCCGTCATACGCATGTCCGGATAAGGCTTCGGTGTACCCGCTGGTCACAGGCGAAAGCCCCTCGTACGAGTGACAACGCTCAAGGATTGCCATGATCGACCGAGGGGAGGAATCCACCTGTGAGGGGCCGCAGGACGGGGCGCTCGGACGGGGAAGCCGGGCGAGGCGGAGCGGGAGGGACGGAGGGGACGGGAGGGAGGCGGGGGCCGTGTCACCGGCCGGGTTCGGGGAGGCCGGTGGCACGGAGGGCAGGTGAGGGAGGGACCAGCAGGGCCCGGTGCTCGGGGAAAGCACCGGGCCCTGTCGGCCGTCCCGGACCAACCGGGACGGGGCCGACAGGGCCCGGGCTGACGCACGCCCCGCCGGGGCGCCCCGTCAGGGCTGCGCGACGAACACGTGCGCGGCGATCTCCTTGCCCAGCTCCGCGGCGTTCTCCCCGGAGCCCACGAGCACCCCGCCGACCCCGGCGGTGACCCGCACCGTGGAGCCCGGCCGGACCCCGGCCCGGCGCAGCGTGCGCATGAGGTCGCCGTCCATCTGGATCGGCTCGCCGATCCGGCGGACGATCACGCTGGCGCCGTCGTCCCCGGGCTTCACCGAGTCGAGCGGGACGAGCCCGGCGTCGAAGCCCTCGCCCTCGGCCTTGGCGTCGCCCAGCTCCTCCAGACCCGGGATCGGGTTGCCGTACGGGGACTGGGTGGGGTGGCCGAGCATGGCGAGCACCTTGCGCTCGACCGTCTCGCTCATCACGTGCTCCCAGCGGCAGGCCTCCTCGTGCACCTGCTCCCACTCCAGTCCGATCACGTCGACCAGCAGGCACTCGGCGATGCGGTGCTTGCGCATCACCCGCACCGCGAGCCGTCGTCCCTCCTCGGTGAGTTCGAGGTGGCGGTCGCCCGCGACCTGGAGCAGTCCGTCGCGCTCCATCCGGCCGACCGTCTGGCTCACGGTGGGGCCGCTCTGCTCCAGGCGCTCGGCGATCCGGGCGCGCATCGGGGTGATGCCCTCCTCCTCCAGTTCCAGGATGGTGCGAAGGTACATCTCAGTGGTGTCGATCAGCCCAGACATCGCCGCTGGCTCCGTTCCTCGGTGTCCTCATCGCCAATTCTGACCTACCGGGCCGACGACCGGGCCCGCGCAAGGGTCCCGGGCGTGGGTTTCGTGGCTGTTGACAGCGGCCCCGGTGAGGCAGCACGGTGCTCGCCGTAGCTTTCTCCATCGGCGGCCCGGACCTCCGGAGCCGCCCCACCCGGCCGGCTCCCCCACCGGCAGAGAGCGAAGGCAGCAGATGAGCGAGCTGGTCGGCCGGTACTTCGACGCCGCGATCGCCCACCTCCAGCGGGTCCGGACGGAGGAGGCGGACACCATCGAGGCGGCTGCCGCCCTGCTGGCCGCGGCGATCTCCGAAGGACGCAGAATCTTCACCTTCGGCGCCGGCCACTCCTCGCTGGCGGCCCAGGACGTGGTCTACCGGGCCGGCGGGCTGGTTCCCATCAACCTCCTGGAGGTCCCCGGGATGGCCGGGGTGACGGTGATGCCCGCACCGCTCTCCAGCGCGCTGGAGCGGGTCTCCGGACTGGCCACCACCACCCTGGACCTGACCCCCGCCACCGCCGGCGACCTGCTCTTCGTGATCTCGCTCTCCGGCCGCCAGGTGATGCCGGTCGAGCTGGCGCAGCACGCCCGCGGCCGGGGCCTGCGGGTGATCGGGCTCACCTCGCTCGCCTACCCCGGCGAGGTCCCCTCGGCGCACCCGTCGGGCACCTACCTGAAGGACCACTGCGACGTCGTCCTGGACAACAAGATCGCGGTGGGCGACGGCGAGCTGACCCACCCGGGCGCCGAGGCCACCTTCGGGCCGGTCTCCACCATCGTCACCAGCGCGCTGATGCAGGCCGTGGTCGCCTCGGCGGTGGGCCGGCTGGCCGACGCCGCGGCGGCCGGCGACGGCGCCGCCCCGCCGCTCTTCCGCTCCGGCAACGTGCCCGGCGGGACCGAGTGGAACGCCAAGCAGATGGCCGACAACACGGACCGGATCTTCTACACCTACTGAGTCGGGGCTCCGGCGCTCGCGGGCCCGGGGGCGCCGGCCCGGCCGGCGCGCGGGCCCGGCGCGGGCCCGGGAGATGCGGCTCCCGGGCGCCGGCGCGGTCGCGGGAGCACCGATATACGGGACAAACTCCGGCGGTTTCCCGGCCAAAGCGGACGGGCCGGGGCCCGCGCAGGCGTACCGGCCCGGCCGCCGGGGCAGGACAGCGTGCGACCGGAGCGACTGGTGGGGGCCGAGCATGGCGTCGGGTGCGGGGCCGCTGGCCCGGGTGCAGGAGCGCGAGTTGCTGCCCGAACTGTTCTGGGCCGCCGACTCGGCCTCCCGGCAGGGGCAGCGGCGGGCCGTCCGGCTCTCCGCCTGGGAACTGGTGCTGCTGATCGCCGCCGCCGCGGCCGGCTCCGCCGACGGCGGCCTCTGGGCCTGGCTCGCGGCCGCGGCCTACCTCGGGGCGATCTGCCTGGCCGTGGTGATCAGCCGGCAGAACCCGCAGGGCCTCTGGTACGAGGGCCGGGCCGCCGCCGAGTCGGTGAAGACCCTCGCCTGGAAGTTCGCCGTCCGGGCCGACGCCTTCCAGCCGCCGCCGCGCAGCCTGCCGGACGCCGAGGGCCTCTACGGCTTCCAGCTGGGCCGGGTGCTGAACGCCTTCCGGGACAGCCGCGCGGTCGGCCCCGGCCTGGGCACCCGGCCCGCCGACACCCAGATCACCGAGGCGATGCGCGGGCTGCGGGACCAGCCGCTGGCGGTCCGCCGGGACGTCTACCTGCGCGAGCGGATACGGGTCCAGCACGACTGGTACCGGTCCAAGGCGCGGTACTGCGCCCGGGCCGGGTTCTGGGCCGGTGTGCTCGGTGTGGTGCTGCCGCTGCTCGGCCTGGTGCTGGCGGCGCTGCGGGCGATGGGCGAGTTCTCCTACGACGCGCTCGGTACCGTCTCCGCCGTCGCCGCCTCGGTCGCCGCCTGGGCGCAGCTGCGCCAGTACCGGCCGCTGGCCGCCGCGTACGGCCTGGCCGCCCACGAGCTGGAGCTGATCAGCAACCAGCTCGCCCGGCTGGACGTGGGTTCGGCCGACGCCGAGGAGCTCTGGGCCCGGCTCGCCCGCGACGCCGAGGACGCCGTCTCCCGCGAACACACCACCTGGCAGGCCCGCCGCGAGGTCCGCGGCACGACCGACCGGGACCACTGAACGGGCGGTCGACCGGGCCCGGCGCCCGGATCGACCCGCCGGGGCCGCCCGGGGATCAACCCACCTGATCCGGGCCGGCCCGCCGACCGGGGCCGCCGGCCGACCGGCCGGACCCCGAGAGCCGAGGAGGTCGTGCGTGGCGCTACGGATGGTCAAGGCGGCGGACGGCCGCGCACTCGCGGTCGAGACCCACGGCGACCCGCGCGGTCGCCCGGTCTTCCTGCTGCACGGCATGCCCGGCAGCCGGGTCGGCCCGCACCCGCGCAGCACCGTGCTGTACCGGCTCGGCGTCCGGCTGGTCTCCTTCGACCGGCCCGGGTACGGCGACTCCACCCGGCTGCCCGGCCGCCGGGTGGCCGCCGCGGCCGTGGACGTCCGGACCATCGCCGACGATCTCGGTATCGACGCCTTCGCGGTGCTCGGCCGTTCCGGCGGCGGTCCGCACGCGCTGGCCTGCGCGGCGCTGCTGCCGGAGCGGGTCACCCGGGCCGCCGTCCTGGTCGGCCTGGCCCCCCGCGACGCCGCCGGTCTGGACTGGTACGGCGGGATGACGCCGTCCAACGTCCGGGCGTACCGGGAGGCCGAGCGCGGGCACGACCGGATCGCCGCCGGCATGCTCTTCCGCTCGCAGCAGATCCGGGCCGACCCGGTCAGCCTGCTCAAGGGGCTGCGGCCCGAACTGCCGGCCACCGACCGGGAGGTGGTGGCCGACACCGGGTTGCGGCGGATGCTGCAGAGCAACTACCGGGAGGCGTTCCGGCACGGCGCCGACGGCTGGATCGACGACGTGCTGGCCTTCACCGCCGGCTGGGGCTTCCAGGTCGGGGACATCGGGGTGCCGACCTGGCTCTGGCACGGCGCCGACGACCAGTTCTCCCCCGTCGACCACTCCCGCTGGCTGGCCGACCACATCCCCGGCTCCGAGCTGTTCCTGGAACCCGGTGCCGCCCACTTCGGCGCGTTCCGGGTGATGGCCACGGCTCTCAACTGGGCGGCGGGCCGGGCTCCCGGCGGGTGACCGGCGTCACCGGGGGGTGACCGGCGCGACCGGCGTCACCGGGGGGTCGCCGGCCAGGACGGCGAGGACGTTGTCGACCGCGAGGCCGCCCATGGCCTGCCGGGTGCGGACGGTGGCGCTGCCGAGGTGCGGCGCGAGCACGGCCCGGTCCTGGGCGAGCAGCGCGGCGGGGACGGCCGGCTCGTTCTCGAAGTTGTCGACGGCGGCGGCGAACAGCGCGCCGGACTCCAGGGCGGCGGCGAGCGCCTCCTCGTCGACGACTCCGGCGGTCATCGACACCACCACCGCGCCGGGCGGCAGCAGGGCGAGCCTGCGGGCGTCCAGCAGGTGCCGGGTGGCGTCGCCGAGCGGGCAGGTGACCACCAGCACGGTGGAGGCGGCGAGCAGGTCGTCCAGCGGCAGCCAGTCGGCGCCCTCGGCCTGCTCGGGCGGCAGCGGGTGGCGGTTGTGGTAGCTGACGGGCATGTCGAACGCGCGGGCCCGGCGGGCCACCGCCCGGCCGATCCGGCCCATGCCGAGGATGCCCAGCGGGGTGCCGGCGAGTTCCAGGCCGAGCATGAAGGTGGGGGCCCAGGCCCACGGCCGGCCGGAGCGCAGCAGGCGCTCGCCCTCGCCGAGCCGGCGGGTGGCGGACAGCAGCAGCGCCCACGCCATGTCGGCGGTGGCGGCGGTGAGCACGCCGGGGGTGTTGGTCACCAGGACCCCGCGGTCGGCGCAGGCGGCGAGGTCGATGTTGTGGTGGCCGACCGCGTGGTTGGCCACCACCCGGAGGCCGGGGCCGGCCGCGTCGAGGAGTTCGGCGTCGACCACGTCGTCGAGGGTGGTGATCACGGCCGTCCGGCCGCGGACTGCGGCCAGCAGTTCGGCGCGCGGCAGCGGCAGTTCGGAGTCGTGCACGGTGGCCGCGTGGTGCGCGGTGAGCCGTTCGACGACGCCGGGGGCGAGACGGCGGGTGACCAGGACCGGAGGCTGCTCGTTCATCAGGCCCGAAGCATACGCGGCGGGCCGGAGCGCACCGCGGACGGCCGACGCCGGCGACCGGCCTCCGCGAGGGCCGGCCCCGGCGGTGTGCGCCCCTGCGGTGTGCGGCCGACCCGCACACCGCCCGGGCCGGTCACACCGGCTGCGGTTCGAGGTCGCGGTTGATCCGCTTCCAGCCCCGGGCCGCGACGGTGTTGGGGTGCTCCTCGCCGAACTGGCGGATCAGCTCGGCGATCGCCCGGGCCCGGTGTTCGGCGGCCGGGGTGTGCCGGCCGGCCACCCGCAGGGTGACGGCCAGGTTGGCCTCGCAGGCCACCGCGTCGGGGTGGCGCGCCGAGTAGCGGCGGCAGAGGCCCTCGTACGCGGCGCGGCCGAGCTCCTCGGCGAGGTCGGTCCGACCGTCGTCGCCGTGGGCGTTGGCCAGGTTGATCATCGCGATCAGGGTGTACGGGTGGTCCGGCCCCACCGAGCGGGTGAGGCCGTCCACGGTGGCCAGGCCGCGGGCGATCGCCCCGGGCACGTCGCCGCTGCCGCGCAGGTAGATGCCGAGGTTGTTCGCGCAGGCCAGGGAGAACGGGTGCTCGTCGCCGAACAGTCGGCGGTGGCCCTCGTAGACGGTGGCGCACAGGTCGCGGGCGGTCTCCTTGTCGCCGGACGCGCTGTGGTCGGCGGCCAGGTTGAGCGCGCAGGCCAGCGCGTCCGGGGCGTCGGCGCCGTACCGCTCCAGGTAGCGCTCGTAGGTCTCCTTGGTGATCCGGCGGGCCTCGGCCAGCTGTCCGATCCGGCGCAGGGAGACGGCCAGGGACTTGGCGTTGCGCAGGTTCTCCGGGAGGTCCGGGTCGAGGACGCCGCCGAGGTCGTTGGTGACTTCCTGGAGGAGTTCCACCGAGCCCTGGTAGTCGCCGAGTTCCCGCAGGTCGCGGGCGAGGTTGGACTTGGTGGAGAGGGTGTACGGGTGGCGCGGCCCGAGCACCGCGGTGCGCCGGTCGAGGGTCTCCTGGTCGAGTTCGCGGGCGGCTTCGCTGTCCCCGACGAGGCGGTAGTCGATGGCGAGGTTGTTCGCCATGGAGAGCGTGCGCGGGTTGTCGTCACCGAACAACTCGCGGAACTGGTCCAGGATTTCGCGGTCGAGGTCGAGGGCGGCCTGGAACCGGCCGAGGGCCCGGCGGTCGGCGCCGAGGGAGCCCGCCGTCATCAGGGTGTAGGGGTGGTGCTCGCCGAGCAGGGCCCGCTGACGCTCCAGGGTCGATTCGTCCAGGGCCAGGGCCTCGGCGTAGTTGCCCTGCGAGCGCAGGACGTTGGCGAGCTGGAAGCGGAGCAGCAGGGTCTGGCGGTCGTTCTCGCCGAGCTTGCGGGTCCACTCGTCGTCGAGGGCGTGGCCGAGGTCGCGGGCGCGGTCGAGCTCGCCGCGCTTCCACAGGTAGCGGACGCGGTCGATGAGGAGCTGGCGGGTGTCGGCCTCGTCGCAGTTGTGGGCCTTGGAGGGCGACAGGTGGGGCCAGATCTCGTCGAACGCGGGCCAGTTGGCCGGGTCGTCGGTGTCGCCGAGGGAGGGCCGGGCGCCGGTGAGGATGCGGTGCACCTCGTGGACGGCGACCTCCTGCTCGTCGTCGGTCATCTCGGCACGGATGACGGCCTGGACGAGGCGGTGCACCTGGAAGCTGTTGGTGCCGGCGTCGACCTTGGCGAGCGCGTACCGGCCGATCGCCTGGATCACCTTGCCGAGCATGAACTTGTCGCTCAGGTCCGCGTCGTACTGGACGAGCGCACGGATCATCTGGTCGCTGTAGAAGAGGTTCATGGAGATCGGCTCGGGCGCGAAGAACGCGCAGAGCTGGAGCAGCCGGACGGCGGCCGGGGACTGCTCGCGGAGCCGGGCGATGGAGACGTTCCAGGTGGCGCCGACGGGGGTGGGGTAGTCGGCGGGGCGGGTGCCGGCGAGGGCGCGGGCCGCTTCGGCCTGGAGCTGGGCGACGTAGGTGTCGACCGGGGTGCCGGTGGTGTCGAGCCAGGCGGCGGCGACCTCGACGGCGAGCGGCAGGTCGCCGACCGCCTCGGCGACGCGGTCGGCGTCGGGGCGGGAGAGGCCGCGGGCGCGGCGGCAGAGGTGTTCGACGCTCTCGCCGCGGGTGAAGACGTCCACTTCCAGGGCCTCGGCGTGGCCGGACCAGGCCTGGTTGCGGGAGGTGACCAGGATGTGGCCGGAGCCGCCGGGGAAGAAGCGGCGGATCTCGGTGGGTTCGTCGGCGTTGTCGAAGATCAGCAGCCAGCGCGAGGTGGGCACCCCGCGGCGCAGCGCCTCGCGGGCGGCTTCGGCGGCTTCGGTGACGGAGTCGCCGACGCGCAGGCCGAGTCGGCGGGCGAGGTCGGCGAGGGCGGGGGCGACGAGTTCGGTCTGTTCGGCGTCGATCCACCAGACCAGGTCGTAGTCGGACATGAAGCGGTGTGCGTACTCCAGGGCGACCTGGGTCTTTCCGACGCCGCCGAGCCCGTAGAGGGTCTGCGGGGTGGGCAGGACGGCCGCCATGCCGCCGCGCAGCTGGTTGCGGAGCTGCTCCAGGACGGCGGAGCGCCCGGTGAAGGAGGGGTTGCGGGGCGGGACGTCCCAGACCTGGGGCTTGCTGCCGGGGAACCGGGGGCCGCCGGCCGGGGCCTCGGCGAGGGCGACGTCGCCGCGGCCGAGCGCGCGGAGCAGGGTCTGTACGGACTGCGCCTCGTCGCGCCCGACGAGGTCGACGGGGTTGCGGTTGGAGAACGGCGCGGTGAGCCGGACGTCGCCGACCCGGACCGGGACCAGCTGACGGCGGGTGCCGGACGGGTCGGAGCTGACCACCGACTCCCAGAGCGCGCGGGCCTGCGGCGAGCGCAGGTAGGCGGGCGAGAGGACGGCGACCGTCCGGTGGGCGGCGTCGATGCCGCGCTCGGTGTCCTGGCGCGGTTCGGCGCCGGCGCTGAGGTCGCGGGGCAGCACCCGGAAGCCGGCCCGGGTGAGCACCGACTCGATCCAGTCCGCCCACATCCGGTCCTCGGGGACGTACGAGAGGTAGAGGTCGGCCGGGACGGACGGGCGGCGCCGGGTGAAGGCGTCCACGTACCGGAGGCGGATCTCCTCGTCGACGGCCGGCAGCGAGCGGACCCGGCTCTCGGTGATCGCCGAGGTGAGCCGCTCACAGGCCGCCAGCATGGAGGTCTGGGCGCCGCCCTGGTCGCCGAAGGTGGCGAGGATCTCCTCGTAGGCGTAGAACGGCCGGTACGGGATCTCCACCGAGCCCCAGTAGTGGGCGAGTTCGTCGCCGTCGAGGCCGGCGGGGAGGCCGTCGAAGCGGATCCGGGCGAGCGCCCGGCCGGCGTCGGCCTTCTCCTTCTCGCCCTCGTCGATCCGCATCGGCACCGGCAGGATGCGGATGCCGCGCTCGCGGTAGCGGTCGTGGATGTGCTGGGCGATCCGCGAGGCGCCGTCGATGGACTGGTCGCTGAGGGTGAAGCAGACGACCAGGTCGTCGGGCATCTGGACGGTGCAGATCTCGGCGATGTCGGAGAGGCCGGTCCGGGAGTCGATCAGCACGTAGTCGTAGTGCTTGCTCATGTCGGCGCGCAGGGCGTCGAAGAACTGCCCGCCGTCGAAACGGTCGTAGAAGATGTCCCAGTCGAGGTGGGTGACGGCCTCGGAGTAGTCCCGGTTGAACTGGCCGGCGGAGAGGAAGTCCAGGCTACCGCCGGGCGGGAAGAGCGGCCAGGAGAGCGAGAGCGCGTGCGGGTGCACCCGGGCGAAGTCCAGGTGCCAGCCCTCGGCGTGCTCGACGGGGCGCAGCGCCTCCTCCCGGTACTCGGCGATCAGGTCCATCATCCCGGTGGTGCCGGCGAGGGCGGCCTGGTCGAGGAAGGGGTGGAAGAACTTGGCCAGGCCCGGCGCCTCCAGGTCCCAGTCCACGGTGAGCACGCGGAAGCCGTTGGCGGCCAGGATCCAGGCGGTGTTGGCGAGCGCCATGGTGCGGCCGGTGCCGCCCTTGTACGAGTAGAACGTGATGATCCGGCCGTGCCGGTCGCGCTCCGCCTCGCGCTGGGCGGCGAGCGCCTCGGCGGTGAGCCCTCCGATGCGGAGGTTCCTGGTGCGGTCCTCGCTCATGTGGTTCCTCCCCCGGGCGTCCCGTCGTCCGGGCGGTCGCCTCTCTGGCGTGCTGGGTGGTCGTCGTCACCGAAGGGCTCGTCCGGTCCGAAGGGGTCCCCGCCGTACCGGTCCGGGCCGGCCCGTCCGCCCTGCGGCCGGAACGCGCCGCGCAGGCTCGGGCGGGGGGTCGGCGGCTCGTCCGGTTCGGTCCTCGTCCGGCCCTCGAAGGCGTACTTGGCCTTCATCGCGGCTCTGGGCAGCGCGTCGTCGAACTCCTCCAGGCTGGCCAGTCCGGGGGTACCGCCGAGCACGCCGAGGAAGCTGGGGCGCGCCGCCCGGTGGGTCAACCGCAGGACCTGGTCCGCGAGGTCGGCCATGTCGCGGTGGTGTTCGACGCAGTCGGGATCGTCCGCGTTCCAGGGTTCCAGCACGCTCACCCAGGCCGAGTCCGACCGGTCGAACCGCCGGACCAGCTCGCGGCGCTGCTCGTCGCAGAGGGCCCAGCGGTCGAGCAGCAGCAGTCCGGGGGCGGTGGGCTCGCCGCCCCCGAGCAGCGCCTCGGCCTCCTCGTCGAACTCGTGCACGGTCGGCTGGAACCCCAGCTGCCGGGCCAGGCGCACCGCGTGCTCGGCGAGCGGGCGGTTGGCGACCGGCCGGTAGGGGTGCCAGTCGGTGCGGCGGGTGCCGTAGTAGTCCGGGTTGCGGTCGGCCGGCACCTCGCTCCGGTGGTACGAGAGGACGGAGATCCGCAGGCGTTTGGTCGGCGCGGCGACGTCGAAGGCGCTTGGCTGGGCGTTGAAGTCGAGCGGTCGCCCGACCGGGATGACCGTCTCCTCCGCCACCTCGACGATCCGCGCGGCCAGCCGGTGCACGGCCAGCTCGTACGCGGAACGGAAGTAGCTGAGCTTCATCAGGGCGTACAGGCCCTCGGTGGCGTAGTCGGGGCCGAAGCTGGCGTGGTTGAACTGGAGTTCGCCGGCCACCTTGGGCAGCTTGTAGCGGCTCATCGGCGCCCAGAGGACCGGGACGATGCCGCTGGTCCGCTCGGCGTCGATGGTCGCCGGGTAGACCGGGCGGCGGGTGAAGGAGTGCCACTCCTGGCCGCACGGGATGCTGTTGAAGTAGCGCGGCGAGTAGAGCGGCACGAACACCCGGCAGGCGGCCAGCTCCTCGGAGAGCCGTTCGGCCCACAGCTCGCCCTGGTGCATGGACTCGTCCATGAAGCCGACCGGCACGCCGGCGGGCACGGCCGTGAGCTGGAGCACCGCCTCGCAGAGGTCCCGGTAGAGTTGGCGGACCCAGTGGTTGGGGTCGCCGGCGCCGCGCGCGCCCGCCTTCGGGGTGTGCGCGTAACTGAGGAAGAAGTACGGCCGGGCCGCGTCCTCGTCCCAGCCATGGTCGTTCACACGCGCCTCCCCCTGGCCCCCCGGCAACCGCTCCCCCTCGCGTCCCCGTTCGCGGGGCTTCAGTGTAGGAACGACCCGGGGGGCATGGGAATAGCACGAAGGGCCACCCGGATTGACATGACCGAAACGACCGGGGGCGCACGGTCGCACGCACGCGCGGGCGGCCGGAGCACTTGTCCGGCGTCCGGTGACGCCGGACAACCCCCGCCCACCCCCGGCGACCCCGACGACCCCCGACGACCCCGCCCACCCCCGACGACCCCGGCGACGCGCCACGCTGCCCGGAGGCGCGCCGCGGCGCCCGGGAGGCCGTCGGCACCGGGGAGACGCCGTGCCGGGGAAACGCGTTGCCGGGGGCGGCCGACCCGACCTACCCTCGACGGAACACGTGGACGGAGACGAGTACCCCCGGGTCACCGTGGGCCGAGAGAGCCGCCGGCAGCTGGGAAGGCGGCCTCACGCCCCGGAGGGAAGACACTCCTGAGTGCGGGGAGGAAATGCCCCGTCGGCCGGCCCCCGTCACCGGGCCAGAACGAGGCCGGCGCCCTCCGGGGTGCCGGCGAAAGTGCGGTGGCACCGCGAGTTGCCCCTTCTCGCCCGCACTCCGAAGGGATCACGGCAACGCCCCTGGAGGGCTGCGATGATCCACCCGACGACCCGCGTCCTGGCTGCGGAACTACCCGGCCGCGTAGGCGAATCCGTCGAAGTCAGCGGCTGGCTGCACCGCCGCCGCGGGCTCAAGTCCGTCACCTTCCTCGTCCTCCGGGACCGCTCCGGTCTCGCCCAGGTCGTGACCGCCGGGAACGGCGCCGACTACCCGGAGGAGACCGTCCTGCGCATTCGGGGGACGGTCACCGTCAACTCCCAGGCGCCCGCCGGGGTCGAACTCACCTCGCCGGAGATCGAGGTCCTGTCCAGCCTCGCCGAACCCCCGCCGTTCAGCCTGTTCCGGCCGACGGTGCCGGCCACGCTGCCGGTCGTCCTGGACCACGCGCCGGTGGCCCTGCGGCACCCGCGGCTCAGCGCCGTCCACCGGATCTCGGCCGCCTCGGTGGCCGGCTTCCGGTCGACGCTGGACGGCCTCGGCTTCACCGAGATCCAGACCCCGAAGGTGGTCGCCTCGGCCACCGAGTCCGGGGCGAACGTCTTCGCCCTGGACTGGTTCGGCGAGCGGGCCTACCTCGCGCAGTCCCCGCAGTTCTTCAAACAGACCATGGTCGGGGTCTTCGAACGGGTCTACGAGACCGGTCCCGTCTTCCGGGCCGAACCGCACGACACCGCCCGCCACCTGGCCCAGTACACCAGCCTGGACGCCGAGCTGGGCTTCATCGCCGACCACCGCGAGGTGATGGCCGTCGTCCGCGAGGCCGTCGCCGGGATGGTCGCCGCCGTGGCCTCGCGTGCCGCCGGGGCGGTCGGCGCACTGGCGGTGGACCTCCCGGAGGTCCCGGCGGAGATCCCTCAGATCCACTTCGCGGAGGCCATGCGCGTGCTGGGCGCCGACGAGCCGGACCTCTCCCCCGCCCACGAGCGCGAGCTCGGCGCGTGGGCGCTGCGCGAGCACGGCAGCGAGTTCCTGTTCGTGGTGGGCTACCCGATGCGCAAGCGCCCGTTCTACACCCACCCGGAGCCGGGACGGCCCGCGTACTCCAACAGCTTCGACCTGGTGTTCCGGGGCCTGGAGCTCGTCACCGGCGGGCAGCGCCTGCACCGGCACGAGGACTACCTCGCCGCCCTCGCGGCCCGCGGCGAGTCCCCGGAGCCGTACGCGGGCTACCTCAGCGCCTTCGCCCACGGGATGCCGCCGCACGGGGGGTTCGCCCTCGGCCTCGAACGGTGGACCGCCCGGCTCACCCGGTCCGACAACATCCGGTCCAGCACCCTCTTCCCGCGCGACCTGCACCGCCTGTCGCCCTGACGCCTCGCCGGCCTGTCCGCTCCGGGCGCTCCGGGCGCTCCGGGCTCGGTCGGTGGCCTTTCCGGTGGCGCGCCCGGTGGCTGCCCGGGAATCCCCGGCGGGTGCCACCCCGCCTACCGGCCGCGGAGTTCCCGGAGCGCTTCGACCGCGAGGTCGACGGCCTCGCGCACCGGGACCAGCCGGCAGTCCGCGCCGCCGATCCGGCGCTCCGTCAGCCCCGCTGCACGGGAGAGCACTTCGGCCCCCAGCTCCGCGAAGTGGAGGTCGTCCAGGTCGGGCGCGGTAAAGGTGACCCAGCCGTCGGGGCCGGAACAGCGGTACTCGCGCAGCCGGACGCCGGGCATCCGCAGATCGGCCAGGTGGAAGGCGGTGAAGCGGGACATCGGGACACCCATCATCAGCACCCGGGCGTCCAGCTCGTACAGCCGGCCGAGCGGGGAGTCCGGCCCGAGGTGGGAGGTGAGGTCGTGACGGCGGACGATCTCCTCGGCCCGGGCGCCCAGCGCGGCGAAGGAGGTCTGCGGGTGGGCGCTGCGGCGGGCGCCCGGCCGGGTCCGGATCTCCTCGGAGAGCGCGCCCACGGTCGGCGAGCAGGGCGTGGTGGCCGGGTCGAAGCGCGGCATCCGGGCCCGGTGCGCGGCGGCCTCGGCCTCGGTGAGTCCGGCCACGGCGGCCAGGTGCAGGCGGGAGGTCGAGGAGTTCTCCGGGGTCGCGGTGTAGGCGACGAGGGTGCCGTGCGACGGTCCGCCGAGGGCGTCCAGCAGGGCGTCGGTGACGGTCGCGGCGCCGCCGTCGACCGGGCCGAGGGCCCGCAGCGAGGCCTGTACGAGCAGGACGCCGCCCGGCCGGACCCCGAGCGCGGCGAACCGGCGGGCGAGCCGGTCGCGGGTCGGCGGCGGCGCGTCGGCCGGCGCCGCGCGACCGGCGGTCACGACGTGCGGGGGTGGGGCGGTCACGGGGGCGGTCGTGGGGGCGGTCACGGTCGCGGGGGCGACGGCGACGCGGGTCTCGGTGGTCATGGCATGTCCCGGGGGTGACGGCCACGGACGGGGGATCCGCGGCCAGGGTAGTGGGCGGGGGCGCGGCTGGGAACGGGGCACCGGCGCCCGGCGTCCGGGCCCCGGCGTGCGCCGGGCGTCCGACGGGCCGGGCGTCGGGCGGGCTGGGCCTCGGGCGGGCCGGGCACCCGGCAGGCCGGGCACCGGGCACCGCCGGGTACCGACCGGGCGGTCAGCCCGCCACCGTCGGCGAGCGGTCCCGGCGGGCCCGGTCGGCGGCCTCCTCGGCTGCCCGCGGCAGCGGGACGGCCGACCAGGGGCCTACGGTCGCTCCCATGCCCTCGGCGAAGCGCAGGCCGAGGGCGGTCAGCGAGCCGGAGCCGGCCAGCCGCTCCACCGCCTCGGCGGTGTACCGGCGCCACAGCGCGAACTGGGCCCGGGCGTGGTCGGCGGCCGAACCGGGCAGACCGTCGTGGGCCCGGACCCTCGTCCCCCAGTACGCCGTCACCGCCAGATGGGCGTAGGTGCCCTGGAACAGCCCCTCCAACGGGCGCGGGTCGGGCCGCCAGGGAGCGTCGTACAGCCCCGTGTCGGCCGGGTCGTAGAGGTCCGCCCGGTCGAGCACCGCACCCAGCTTGACGTGCTGGAACTCGTGCGCCAGCAGGAGCGCGAGGGTGGGCGCGGTCGCCGGGCGGGCGATCCCGACCGCGCCGAAGGCCTGCCGGGCGGCGGCACTGACGTCCCTGCCGGGCGGGCCCGGACGCAACGGGGTGACGGTGGTCAGGCCGGCCCGCAGGCCGACGGCGTACTCGGGGAGGTCGCGGTCCAGCAGTTCGACGGCCTCCCGCAACGCCCAGCTCCAGGCCGTGAGTTCGGGATCGTCCAACCGGTCGGAGACCGGCCACTGGTGGCTGTCCCGCTGCGGGTCGACGTCCTCCAGGGCGAGCGTCCAACCACCGGCCAGCGCGACCCGGCGGACCGGCCGCCAGCGCGGGTCCCCCTCACCGGGGCGGGCGGACGAACCGTCGTCGGCGCGGACGGCGAACCCCCGCGCCCCGCCGGTGACCACCGCTTCGCGGGCCCCGGCACCGAGGTCCAGCCGGCCGAGCGTGGGCAGGTGCAGCGCGCCGTCCCGGAGCGGGACGGCGACGGCGTCCCCGCGCCCGGCCCGGACCGCGGCGGCGGCGGCCAGCCCGGCCAGCGGCCCGAGCCCGGCGGCCGGGTCGCCGCCCAGCCGCCGGGCGGCCCACGCGCGGGCGTAGGGGTGGGCGAGCACCGCGTCCACCGCGGCGGGCGCGGCCGAGTCGAGCTCGGCGAGCAGTTCCCAGGCGGCCGAGCGGGCCAGCCCGGAGGTGCTCCGCACGGCGGCCAGCATCGCGCGTGTGATGGCGAGTTGGGAACGGTTCAGGGCGCGGACGGTGTCCGCTCCGCCGTGGCCGCGGGCCAGCTCGTCGAGCTGCGCCCCGGTGAGCCCGGCCGGCACCTCCGGCGCGCCGGCCTGCACCGGCAGGGCCGCGGGGACGGTGGCGCCGGGACCGCCAGGACGGTCGGGACCACCCGGACGGTCGGGGCCGTCGGACCGGTCGGCGATGCCGTTGATCAGGTTCATGAGGTCCCCGCAGTAGACGGACGGGTGGTCGAAGCTGCCGCCGCCGTACCGGTGGGCGTACAGACCACCCCCGCAGGAACGGACCACCGGACAGGCCCGGCAGGTCGCGCCGAGTCCGGCCAGGCCGGTCTGCCGGGCGGCCATCCCGGGGTGGAGGGCGACCTCGTCGAGGCTGTGGGTGAAGACGTCCAACCCGGTGGCGGGGGCTCCGTCGTACGCGGTCTTCAGGCTGTCGGCCTGCTCGAAGGTGCCGTCGGTCTCCAGGACCACCAGGGCGGAGGGTTCCAGACCGAGCGACTCGGTGAGGCTGGAGAGTCCGTGCCGGGTGCGGTGGACGGAGTCGAAGGTCCGGACGGCGAACGGGCGGCCGTCCGCCTCCCAGTGGTCGTAGACGGTGAGCAGCCAGTCCGCGTACGGGGCCGGACCACGTCCGGCGGGGCGCTTCGGCGGCTGCTCCCAGGTGGCGTGCGGGAGCAGGAAGTCGACGGCCGGGGGTTCGAGTTCGGCGAGCGCCCGGTAGACGGCGACCGGGTCGTTCTCGACGTCGACGGTGCAGAGCAGGCCCGCGTAGAGGTGCCGGTACTCGGGTCGGCGGAGGAGCGCCACCGCGCGGAGCACCTGCGGGTGGCTGGAGCGGCCGTCGGCGTAGCGCCGGTGGCGGTCGTTGGCGGCACGGTCGCCGTCCAGCGAGATCCCGACCCTGACGTCCAGTTCGGCGAAGAGGTCGCAGAAGGCGGGGCTCAGGAGCACACCGTTGGTGTGGATCCGCAGGTCGAGGGAACAGCCGGGCGGCAGGGCCGCCCGGAACTCCTCGGCGGCGCGCCGCAGCCGTTCCGGGCCGGCCAGCAGGGGTTCCCCCCCGTGCAGGACGACCCGGACGGACGGCAGCCGATGCGTGGCCGCGTGCTCGCCGACACGTTCGGCGGCCCTGGCCAGGACGGCGTCGGCGACGGTCTTCGGCCTGGACCGCCAGCTGGTGTCAGCGTGCTCGTAGACGTAGCAGTGGTCGCAGGCGAGATCGCACCGACTGTGGACCTTCACCACGAACTGCGTGAAAGGCAGCGGATTGCGCGTCATGGCCATTCGGGTTCAGCTCGGTTTCAGCCGGAGACGACGATGGATCGGCTGGTCAGATGGACGAGTTGAAGGCAGCGACCGGCACGAGGCCTGAATCGGCCCCGGGCAGTGCGCGTCGGATCAGCCGGTCGAGGTCCGCCGTCCCGAGCTCGGCGAGATCTGCGAGACTGGCCCGATCGGACGTGTCCTGACGATGCGTCAGTTCAACAGTGGGGCGGGCGTCCAGTGCGGATGTCATGTTCGATTCTCTTCCACGAAGGGGATTAGAGATTGCCGATGCCGGGTAGTAGTCCCGGCCTCCTCGCCCCAAATGTAGTGCCACCGCAGCGGCGGCGCCGTCCCATCGGACCCGCCGTTCGCACCGCTACCCCCGGCAGGCCGCGAGATCGCGCCGAAGTTCACCCGCTCGGCGGTCGCATCGCGACACCTGCCCGGCGCACGGCCGCCCGGCGGAGCGGCGCCGGGCTCACACTGGCGGCGGTTCGACCTCCCCGTCCAGCCGGTCCCCCGCAGCGAGCGCCCGGGTCACCGGATGATCCTGGCCCAACGCCTGCCGGGCCAGTCCGAGAGCTCGTTCTGCCGTCACAGCCGCCCGCTCCCCCGCCCCGGCAGCCGCCAGGGCGAGCGCCAGGCAGCCGGCCGCCGCCAGGGCGTCCGGATGGTCCGGGCCCAACCGCCCGGACAGCAACCCGTGGGCCTCCTCCGCCAGGGCCAGGGCGGCGGCCCGGTCTCCCGCCAGGGCGGAGTCGTGGGCATGGTTGACCAGGGCGAGGCCGACGTACGGGTGCCGGTCGCCCAGCGCCGCGCGCAGGGTGGCCAGCGCCGCGCCGGAGAGTCGCCGGGCCTCCTCGGTGCGTCCGGCCCGGCGAAGCAGCACGGCAAGGTTCCCGCCCGTGGTGGCCGTGGTGGGGTGCGCCGGGCCGAGCCGGTCGAGGTGGTGGAGGTGGGCCTCCTCGGCGAGCGGTACGGCCCGGCCGAACTCGCCGAGAGCGCCGAGGGTGGCGGCCAGGTTCCCGGCGGCCGCGGCCGTGTCCGGGTGACCGGCGCCGTTGCGGCGGAGGAGCCGGCGGTGCACGTCCTCGTCGTTGTCCAGCGCCTCCCGGTACCGGCCCAGGCGGCGCAGGGTGGCCCCGAGGTAGCGGCGGGCGCGCAGGGTGTCGTCGTGCTCCTCGCCGAAGGCCTCCCGACACTCCGCGACGGCGGTCTCCAGAAGCTCCAGCGCGGCGGGGAACCGGCCGGCCTCGCGGAGCATCCGGCCGTGTGTGGCAGCCGCGTTGAGCGTGTAGCGACTGCGCGGGCCGAGCACCTCGTACTCCCGCTGATGGGACTGCGCGAGCCGGTCGAGCGCCTCGGCGACGTCGCCGTCGAGCAGAGTGGAGACGGCCAGGTTGTTGGCAGCCATCATGGTCCGCGGGTGGTCCGGTCCGAGCACCCGCAGTCCGGTGGCCAGGGTCTCCCGGTCGAGCTCGCGGGCCTCCCGGTAGCGGCCGAGGTGACGCAGGTCGCCACCGAGGCTGCCGGCCGCGGCGACGGTGTACGGGTGGTTCGGACCGAGTGCGGCCCGCAACCGGACCAGCACGTCCCGGTCGGTCTCGTACGCGTCCCGGACGACGCCGAGGCTCCGCTGGATGTTGCCGAGCTGGACCCGCAGCCGGAGGGTCGTCAGGTCGTCCTCGACGCCCGGTCCGGCCGCGTCCCGCCAGCGGGCGAGCGCGTGTTCGGCGAGGTCCCGGCCGACGGTGTGCAGGCTGCGGTGCCAGAGGTATCGGACGGTGTGCACGATCCACTGCCGGACCGCCGGGTCGGTGGAGTCGGACGCGCCGGACGGCCGCAGGTGCGGCAGGAGTTCGGCGTACCGGGACCAGGTCGCGGGGTCGTCCGGATCGGCCGGGTCGGCCAGGGCCAGCGCGCTCCGGGCCGCGGACCGAACCCGTTCCCGGTCGACCTCGACCACCTGGTCGCGGAGCAGCGCCTGGACGATCCGGTGCACGCCGAGTGTGCCGGCAGCCCGGTCGTAGCGGGCCAGGTTGAACTGGTCTACGGTGCGCAGGATCTCGCCGACGGCGATCCGGTCGTCCGAACCACCCTGAGGCAGGCCGATCACCTCGGCCACCGGGGCGCTGTAGAGCAGCCCGATGGGGATGGCGTCCGGGCCGAGGAAGCCGCAGACCTCCAGCAGCCGGGCGGCCGGGGCGTTGATCCGGCGCAGGTCCCGGCCGGCGATCCGCCAGGTGGCAGCGGTGACGTTCGGGCGGAAACGGTCCTCCGTACCTTGCCCGCCCGGCTCACCCGATCCGGGCTGCTCCCCGGTGCCGGCCGGCACCGGCCGGTCGAGGATCTCGGTCAGCGCCTCGTCCAACAGGTCGGCGTACGTGGACGCCGGCATCGGCGTCTCCTGGAGCCAGGCGGCGGCCTGTCCGACGGCCAGCGGCAGGTCGCCGAGCAGCTCGGCGATCCGCTCCGCCTCGGCGCGGGTGGCCCCGGTGTTGACGTGCCGAACCAGCCGGACGCTCTCAGCGCGGTCGAAGACATCCACCTCGGTCCGGCCCCGGTGCCGGGCCCAGCGCCGGTCCCGCGAGGTGACCAGAACGTGCCCGTCGGCGCCGGCGGCCGTCAGCCAAGGGGCCAGCTGCTCCGGGTCCCCGGCATTGTCGAAGATCAGCAGCCATCGCCGGTGCGGCCGGCCCCGGCCGAGTGCGTCGAGCACCGCGTGGGCAGACCGGACGACGTCGCCGTCGTTCTCCAGGCCGAGGCCCGGGGCGAGTTCGGCGAGCCGCTGCGGAATGCCGGCCGGGTCCTCGGCCGGGACCCACCAGACGACGTCGTAGCCGGGGGCGAAACGGTACGCGTACTCGACCGCGGTCTGCGACTTGCCGACCCCGCCCATCCCGTACAGGACCTGGACCGGCTCGACGGCCGGGCCGGTCGTGAGACCGTCGCGCAGGGCCTCCAACAGGCCGCCCCGCCCTGTGAAGGCCGCCAGCTGCGGCGGGAGCTCGCACAGCACCGGCCGGTCGACCGGGAAGCGAGCGGGTACGACCGTGGCCTCCTCACCGGTGTCCAGCCATCGGCCGGCGCCGGGCGGCGGGCCGATCAGTTCGAACAGCTGGTTCTCGGCGGCCGCCGCCGGTCCCCGGGCCAGCTCGACGACCCGGTGGCCGGCGAACGGCGCGGGCAGCGGCGCGGAGGTCTGTGCGGGGGACTGTGCAGGCAGCGGCCCCTGCGGTCCGGTGAGGCGGACGGCCAGCAGCGCGCCCGAACCGGATTCCTCCCCGGCCCCGGTGAGCCGGCGCCAGAGCTCGCGGCCGCGTGGCAGGGCGGCGTACTCGGGCGAGAGCAGCACGAGCACCCTCCCGTCGCCGTCCAGCGGCCCCGCCGCCTCGGGCAGCGGAGCCCGGTCCGGCGGACCGGGCTCGAGCGGCGCGCCGGCGCTGTGCAGGGTGGCCAGGTAGCCGAAGCCGGCCAGGACGGCGGCGGCCCACTCGGCCCAGATCCGGTCGCCGGGCGCGTAGCTGACGCAGACCTGTCGGGAGCGGGTGCGGCCGGTGCGCAGATAGGCGGCGTAGAGGCGGCGGCGAGCGCGGTCGGGGACGGGGCGCAGCGCACGGACCCGGCCGTCGGTGAGCCATCCGGCCAACCGCTCGAAGGCACCGAGCAGACTGCGGTCCTGCTGCGGCCGGTCGACGACGGTGGCCGGCACCTCCTCGTACGCGTAGAACGGTTTGTACGGCACTTCGACGTCCCGCCAGTACTCGGCCCGGCGTTCGGGGCCGAGCCATCGGTCCAGGTAGGGGGCGAAGGCGTCGTGCGCGAGGTCGCGGCCGGCCGCGAGCCCGGCCCGCTCGGCGTCCTCGACCCGCATCGGGACGGGCAGCACCCGGATGTCGCGCTCGTCGGCGTCGACGATGGCCCGGGCCGCGTCGACGCCGCCGCGGATGCTCTGGGCGCCGAGGGTGAAACAGTCCACGACGGTGTCGGGCATCAGGACGGTGCAGATGCCCGAGGTGTCGCTCACTCCGGTCCGACTGTCGATCAGCACATAGTCGTAGGAGCCGGTCCACTGTTCCCTGAGGATGGCCAGGAACTCTGCGCCCCGGATGTCCCGGCGGGTGTAGAAGGTGCGCCAGTTGAAGCTGGTCACGGCGGCCGAGTAGGCCGCGTTCTGTCTCCCGGCCGGCATCAGGTCGAGCCGGCCGCCGGCCGGGAGGTCGAGCGCCAGGCCGCAGAGGTAACCGTCCAGCCGGCCGGGGGCGGCCAGCCACTCGCCGGGGCCGGCACCCGGCACACCGTCGGCGCCGGGAAGCGCCTGGTCCACATAGGCGCGGAGCAGGTCGATCAGGCCGTCGGTGGCGTGCAGTTCGGGATCGACCAGCAACGGGTGGTAGTAGCGGTGCAGGCCCGGCGCCTCCAGATCCCAGTCCACCACCAGGACCCGCAGACCCTGGCTGGCCAGGATCCAGCCCAGGTTGGCGAGCGCCATGGTGCGGCCGGTGCCGCCCTTGTACGAGTAGAAGGTGACCACCGTGCCGGTTCCGGTACCGGGTGTGGTCGGGGCCGCGGACTCGGCGTCCGTGAGGGCGACCTGTTCAGTGGTCATCGTTCGCTGTCTCCTTGGCGGGGCTCCCGGAGCGCCGGGGGGCCGGTCGCGGGGGCACGGGCGCAGAGGCCGGGCCGCCGCTGCCCGCAGGGCTCGCGGGCACGGGCACGGGCGGCCAGGCCGGGATGGTGAGCCCGGGAAGGGCCGCAGCCGCCGGCCCGAGCCCGAACTGCGTGCGCACCGCGGCCGGGTCGTGGTCGATCTGGTCCAACAGGCGGTTCTGCGCCGTGGTAAGGGCCTCGACCAGCACTCTTTCGAAGGTCTCGCGCGCCACCCTGACCCGGAAGAGGGGATCGGGCCCGGACCGGTGCAACCAGTTGCGCGGGAAGACCTCGCGCACGCCCTCCCAGAGCTGGGCGCGCGCCGGTCCGTCCGGCGGGTCGTCGGCGCCGTCGGGCAGCAGGACACCGGTCACCGGGTGGTTCTGCCCGTCGAACTCGCGCAGCACCTGCCGGTACGGCTCCCGGCCGACGGCCCAGGGATCCAGCAGCAGCAGGCTCACCTCGTTGTTCTCCCGCGCCCGGTCCAGGGTGGCGGCGAGGTCGGGGCCGA
This sequence comes from Kitasatospora sp. NPDC058406, assembly GCF_042722765.1. Taxonomy (NCBI): domain Bacteria; kingdom Bacillati; phylum Actinomycetota; class Actinomycetes; order Kitasatosporales; family Streptomycetaceae; genus Kitasatospora; species Kitasatospora sp. NPDC058406. The sequence continues at coordinate 111 of NZ_JBHXKE010000049.1, read as the reverse complement.
CCGTGTCCAGGCTGGTGCTGTGCCCGGCCCGGGTGATCACCCGCTGAGCCTGGACGACCAGGGAGGGGAGCCGGGGCGGGTGGTACGGCGCCCAGTCCCGGGGGTGGGCGC